>NZ_JBAMDC010000166.1:0-13755 GCF_036961605.1 Streptomyces sp. KLMMK | reverse complement strand
CTGGTCACGCGCGCGTGGGCCACGGCTTTGCTGCACGCGCGCGTAGACCCGCCCGCCCGGCGCACGCACCGCGCACCCTCGCACGCGAGACGCACGCCCGTCGCACACGCATCACGCCCCACCGCACACCCGGTCGCACGTTCCGTCGCATTTGCGCTCCGACTCATATGCGACCCCTGGGGCATGAGGCCGACCGGAGGAAAGTCGGCGGTCCAGCGCCGAGCCTGGGCAAAGGCTAGGATCCCGGTTCCGTACGGTGCCAGTGACCCAATGGCCTCCGGTTCGTTCCCCCGGACAGGGGAACGAACCCTACAGCGACCCGAGGTGCTCGATATGGTGGCCCCGCCGGACAACGACGTGCTCTGGGCACGCGGCTTGCACTACGCCCACAGTGGTTCCCCCGCACTCACAGGGGTGTCCATCGGCGTACGCGAGGGAGAGATTCTCGCCATCACCGGGCCACGCGGCTCCGGCAAGTCCACGCTCCTCAAATGCCTGTCCGGACAGCTCCTTCCCGACCCCGGAGAGGTGTGGTTCAACAGCGCCCCCGTCCATACGCTTTCGCGTGCCGCCCGCGAACGGCTGCGGCGGGAGCGCTTCGGCTGGATCGACAGCGAACCGCACCTCGTACCGGAGCTGAGCGCCTGGGAGAACGCCGCCCTGCCGCTCTTGCTGCGCGGCGTGGGGCACCGGGCCGCCAAGCGCACGGCAAGTGAGTGGCTGGAGCGCCTCGACGTGGGCGACTGCCACCGCAAGCGGCCTGCCGCCCTGCTCCAGGCGCAGCGCCAGCGGGTCGCCATCGCGCGGGCGCTCGCCAGCGAGCCCACCGTCCTGTTCGCGGACGAGCCGACGGCGCCGCTGCACAACGCGGACCGCGCGCAGGTGTTGCGCACCCTGACCACGGCCGCCCGCTCGCACCACATCACCGTCGTCATCGCCACGCTGGACGACGAGATCGCCACCCTGGCCGACCGTACGGTCTCCCTGGTCGACGGCCGCCGAGGCACCGCCATCCCGGTACCCGACGCGCCCGAGGGAGAGGGCAGGGCGGCGTGCTCAGTCTCCGCCTAGCGCGCGGCGCGCACCCGCTGGTCCTGCTCCGGAGGCTGCTGGTGGCGGCGGCTGCGGCAGGCGTGGGTTTCCTGCTGTTGTGCACCCTGGGGTACGCGGTGGCCCATCCGAAGTCGACGGGGCAGTCACTCGTGCGGCTGGTCTGGTGCGCGGTGCCGCTGGCGGCGGTCGTGCAGTTCGCCGTCGCCGTGGCTCGCACGGACCCCGCCACGCGCCCGCGTGACGGCCTGGACGCCGCGGGGCTCGGCCCCGTGCGGCTCTCGGTCCTCGCGGCGGCGTCGACGGCGATCTCGTGCACGCTCGGCAGCGGTTTCGCCCTGCTGCTCTACAAGGTGCTCCGCGGTGACATCGGCGGCCCGCTGAGCGGTTCGGCGAGACGGTTGCTGGACGGGCAGGTGCACCTGCCGTGGGGCGCGGCCCTGACCCTCCTCGGCGTCCTGCCCGCCCTCGCGGCGGGCGCCTGCGTCCTCGCTCTGCACCCGCGGCGGGAGGCCGCTGCCAGGGTGCAGCAGCCCGCCGCGGAGCCTTTGGAAGGCGCGGAGGAGGCGGAGAGCGCCGAAGCGCCGTCCGAGGGGCCCCAGGCGCCGCCGCCCGCCCCCGCTCCGGGCCCCGTGCCCGGGCCCGTCTACGCCGGCCTCCCGTGGGGCATCGCGATCATCGCGGTCGGACTCGCCCTGGAGGCGTACGTAGGGCACGGCCCCGCGCCCGACCCCGACAGGCTGATCTCCTTGCCCGGTCGGACGGACGGCACCTCCCCCGGCGTGCTGGGCGGATGGCTCCTGGCCTCTCTCGGGCTCGTGCTGGCCGGCCCCGGGCTCACCCACTGGTGCGGGGTCCTGCTCGCCGCCGGGCGGCCCGGTGCGGTGCGGCTGCTGGCCGGCCGGATACTGCAGGACGCCGCCACCCGTATCGGCCGTCCACTGGGTGTGTTGTGCGCGGTCGCCTCGGGCGCCCTGGCCGCCGCCGAACTCTACGGCGCGGCTTGGGACTCCTCCGGGCCGCGCCCCTTCGGCCCCCTCACCGGCCTCGGCGCGGCGCTCGTCATGGCGTGCGTCACGGCCACGGCCATCACCGCGGCCCTGGACAGCCGGCAGAACCGGAGCGGCACCACGGCGGCGCTGCACCGTCTCGGCATCCCCGCCTCCATGCTGCGCGGGGCGGCCATCCTGCGAACAGGCGTGCTGCTGGCCGTTCTGACGCCTCTGACATGGGCGATCGCGGAGCTCGTGACGCTGCCCATGTCGCGGTGAGCGCGCCGGGCGGGCCCGGAGGCCGGGCCCGCCGAGCGGCTGCAGCGCAACAGTTCTTGACCAGTTCTTGACTCAAGGCAACTTCGTCGCCGGATTGCGCGTCTGCTTGAGGAGCACGACGGATATCCGGCGAACGGAGCTATTGGTGATCATCGGCCTTGTGACGGCTGTCGCAGCATCGGCCTGTTACGGCACAGGTTCGGTCCTGCAAGCCGTGGGCTCGCGGAAATCTGCCCGCCGGGAGGCCGAGAAGGCCTCCTCGACGGGCACCACCCAGCACGGTGGACCGAGCCTGTCCTCCACCGCGAAGGCCGCGGTGACGTGGGAGTTCATGGTCGGTACGTTCCTCGACTTCCTCGGCTTCGGGCTCGGCGCGCTCGCCGCCCGCATGCTGCCGCTCTTCCTCTCCCAGACGGTCATCAGCGCCAACCTCGTCGTGACCGCGCTGCTGAGCATCAAGCTCCTGGGCATCCGGCTGACCAAGCCCGAATGGGCGTCGATCGGCGTCGTCTGTTCGGCACTGGTGCTGCTGGCGACGGCGGCGGGCCACGAGGGCGGCGGCGACACGCCGATGTCCACCCACTGGTGGCTGCTGATCATCTCTGTGGTGCTGATGGGCGGCGGCACGGTGGCCGTCCGCCTGCTCGGCGGGCGGGCCGCGATCCTGGCCGGCCTGCTGTCCGGTCTGGGCTTCGGTGCCATCGGTGTCGGCGTGCGCATCCTGGACGGCATCGACCCGTTCGACCTGCCGAAGCTGATCGCCGACCCCGCGCTGTACGCGATCCTCATATCGGGTGCGGTCGGCATGTACCTGCACACGGTGGCCCTGCAGATCGGTTCGGTCAACGGCGCCACGGCTGCACTGGTGGTCGGCGAAACCATTCTCCCGGGCATGATCGGCGTCCTGCTGCTCGGTGACAACTCGCGCCCCGGCTTCGCCTGGGTCGCCGTTCTCGGCTTCGTCCTGGCGGTGGCGGGTGCCGTCGCGGTCGCCTGGTACGGCGAGCCGGACACCCCCGCGGAGGCCAAACCCGAACCACAGGAACTCCAGCCTTCGGCAGTCCGCTGACCGCCGTCTGAGCCCCGGCCGCCGCACCGGCAGCCGGGGCTCAGGCGTTTCCGCCCGGAGGGGTTCGGCGAGGCGGCAGGGGTCCTGCTCGGCTCAGCTGTTCGCGTTCCCGGCGTCGTCCAGCACGACGACATCCGCGACGTCGAAGGCGACGCCTACGCGATCGCCGGCAGCGGGGGCCCCGTGCAGCCCGCATGCCGCCTCCAGCACGGGGCCGTCCGCGGGGCGCAGCATCAGCACGACGTGGTCGCCCCGGAACGTCCGCCCCGTGACCGTGCACGAGAGCCCCTCGTCCTCCGGCACGAGGCGCACTCCGGCAGGCCGTACGAGCAGCCGGCCCGCGCCCTGCCGCGACCTCGGCGGCACCGGGACCTTCCCCCACACGGTGTCCGCGCTCTCGCCGCCGACCGTCGCCTCGACGACGTTGTCGAAACCGAGGAAACGGGCCACGAACTCGGAGGCCGGGCGGCGCCATACCTCCAGCGGCGTGCCCGCCTGAGCGATCCGTCCGTCACGCATCACGACCACACGGTCGGCGAGGGCGAACGCCTCACCCTGGTCGTGGGTGACGGCCAGCACCGTGGTGCCCAGCCGGCCGAAGAGGTCGCGCAGTTCGACGACCAAGCGCTCCCGCAGGCCGCGGTCCAGCTGCCCGAGCGGCTCGTCGAGCATCAGCAGCCGGGGCTGCGGCGCGAGGGCCCGTGCGAGGGCCACCCGCTGCTGCTCGCCGCCGGACAGAGCGGCGATGGAGCGGCGCTGCGCACCGGGCAGCCCCACCAGCTCCAGCAGCTCGGCGACCGTCCGTGCCGTCTCGGCCCGCCCCATGCCGCGCATGCGCAGCCCGAAGGCGACGTTGCCCGCGACGTCCCGCTGCGGGAACAGCTGGTGGTCCTGGAACATGAGGCCGACTCCGCGCCTGTGCGTGGGGACGCCGCTCTGGTCGCGCCCGGCCAGGAGCACGTGCCCGGCATCCGTACGCTGCAGCCCGGCCACCACGCGCAGCAGCGTGGACTTGCCGCTGCCGCTGGGGCCCAGCACGCAGACGATCTCGTGCTCGGCGACCTCCAGGTCCACCGCGTCGAGCGCCGCGCGCTCTCCGAAGCGGACGTCGACCTTCTCCAGTCGCAGCAGGGCCATCAGAACTCCCCCGTACGGTCGGTGCGGATACGTTCCAGCACCAGCAGCGCCGCGGCGCACACCAGCATCAGGATCGTGCTCAAGGCCATCGCCTGCCCGTATGTGAGCTCCCCGGGGCGGCCCAGGAGCCGGGCCACCGCCACCGGCAGCGTGGGGCTGTCGGGGCGGGCGATGAAGACCGTGGCCCCGAACTCGCCAAGCGACACGGCGAACGCGAAGCCGGCCGCGACCCCCAGGGCACGGCCCACCAGGGGCAGGTCCACCTCCCGCCATGCCCGCAGGGGGGAGGCCCCCAGCACGGCGGCGGCCTCGCGCAGCCGTACGTCCACGGCGCGCAGGACCGGCAGCACGGTCCGTACGACGAACGGCACGCCCACGAGGGCCTGTGCGAGCGGCACCAGGATCCAGGACGCTCTCAGGTCGAGCGGCGGCTCGTCCAGGCTGATGAGGAAGCCGAAGCCGACCGTCACGGCGGACGTGCCGAGCGGCAGCATCAGCAGGGCGTCAAAGCCGCGGACGAGCCGCCCCTCGCGCCGGGTCAGCGCCGCGGCCGCGAGCCCGCCGATGACGACCGCGATGGCCGTGGCCGCCAGGCCGTACGCGAGCGAGTTGCCGATCGCCTCCAGCGGGGCGACGACGAACGTGCCGCCGTTGCCGTCCGCCGAGGCCAGGGCGCGGTAGAAGGCCAGCCCGAAACCGTCCGGGCCGTCGAAGGAGCGCAGTACGAGGACCACGAGCGGGGCGAGGATGAGCACGGCGACGACCGCCAGGACGGACGCCAGGAACGCCCACTCGGCCGCGCCCCGCGGGCGCCGCGCCGTGCGCGCCGGGTCGACCAGCCTCAGGGTCGCCTCACGCCGCCGCACCGTCCAGGCGTGCACGGCCAGCAGCGCCGCGACGGCCGCGAACTGCAGCAGCGTCAGGACCGCGGCCGTCGGCAGGTCGAGCATCTGGGCGGTCTGCTGATAGATCTCCACTTCCAGCGTGGCGTAGCGGGGACCGCCGAGGATCTGCACGACGCCGAAGGAGGTGAAGGTGAAGAGGAACACCATGAGGGCGGCGGCGGCCACGGCCGGCGCCAGCGCCGGCAGCGTGACCCGTCGCCAGGCCGTGAAGCGCCCCGCGCCCAGGACTCTGGCCGCCTCCTCCTGGCGCGGGTCGAGCTGGGCCCACAGACCGCCCACGGTGCGGACGACCACGGCGTAGTTGAAGAACACGTGGGCGAGCAGGATTGCCCAGACGGTGGTGTCGAGGCGCACCCCCCACCACTCGTCCAGCAGCCCCCCGCGCCCGAGCAGCGCCAGGAAGGCCGAGCCGGCGACGACGGTCGGCAGGACGAACGGCACCGTCACCACAGCGCGCAGCGTGCGCTTGCCGGGGAAGTCGAACCGCGCGAAGGCGTACGCTCCGGGCAGGGCGAGGGCGAGCGTCAGGGCGGTGGAGGCGGCCGCCTGCCAGGTGGTGAACCACAGCACGTGGCCGATCGCCGGGTCGGTCACGACCTCGCCGATGCGGCCGAACTGCCACTGCCCGCCGTCCTTCAGCCCCCGGGAGACGATCGAGGCGACGGGGTAGGCGAAGAAGACAGCGAAGAAGGCGAGCGGCAGGGCCATGAGGCCGAGCCGCACCGCTGTCCGCCGCCCGGCCCCGCCGGGGCCTCGTGCGGGGCCCCGTGCAGGGGCCCCGGGCCCTACTTCAGGACGAGCGAGGACCATGCCTTGACCCACTGGTCGCGGTTCTTGGCGATCTTCTCGGGGGCCATGGTGCCGGGCTCGTTCACCTGCGCGCCGTACTTGGTGAACACCTCGGGCAGCTTGGCGTCCTGGTTGGCGGGCTTGACGAACATCTGCAGCGGCATGTCCTCCTGGAACGTACGGCTCAGCAGGAAGTCGATCAGGGCCTTGCCACCCTCGGTGTTCTTCGCGCCCTTCAGCAGCCCGGCGAACTCCGTCTGCTGGAAGCAGGTGCCCGTGGCGACGCCGGTCGGGCCCTCGGCGGGCTGCGGCTTCACGCCCAGGACCTCGGCGGGCGGGCTGGAGGCGTAGGAGACGACGAGGGGCTTGTCGCCCTTGGCCTTCTTGCCGCCCGCGGAGCCGGAGAAGCGCTCGTTGTAGGCCTGCTCCCAGCCGTCGACGACCTCGACGCCGTTGTCCTTGAGCTTCTTCCAGTAGTCCTGCCACCCGTCGTCGCCGTACTTGGCGACGGTGGCGAGCTGGAAGGCGAGGCCCGGAGAGGACGTGGCGACGTTCTCGGTGACGAGCAGGTTCTTGTACTCGGGCTTGATCAGGTCGTCGAGGGACGCCGGCGGGGCCAGCTTGTGACCGGCGAAGTACGCACGGTCGTAGTTGACGCAGATGTCGCCGGTGTCGATGGGCGTGACCCGGTGCTCACCGGCGTCGGCCTGGAGCTTCCTCGGGACGCGGTCCAGACCCTTGGCCTCGTACGGCGCGAAGATGCCGTTGTCGAGCGCACGGGAGAGCAGGGTGTTGTCGACACCGAAGAAGACGTCGCCCTGTGGGTGGCTCTTGGACAGGATGGCCTGGTTGACGGCCTGGCCGGCGTCGCCGCCCTTGAGGACCTTCACCTTGTACCCGGTCTGCCGGGTGAACTGCTTGAGCACCTCTTCGGATGCCGCGAAGGAGTTGTGCGAGACCAGGGTGACGGTCTTGTCCTTGCCTTCGGACGTGCCGGAGCCCCCGGAGCCGTCCGAGCCGCCGCACGCGGCCAGGGCCGGAAGGGCGAGCACGCCGGCGGCGACTGCGCCGGCGGCACGCCGCAGGTTGGTGTTCATGATCGAGCTGACTCCCTACGCCGGTATGACCCGGATCAGGTCCGAGGGTCTGCGGGCCGTGCCGCACTCTCAGCGCCCCGTGGGCGCTCCCCTGTCGGATTGTTCATTTGTGCGAGGGCACCGTATCAGTGCCCTCCCCATGGATCGGCCGCTGACCTGCGGCCTCGGCTCAGCGCTCGGCTGCTGCCAGCTGCCCGCAGGCGCCGTCGATCTCCTGGCCGCGGGTGTCGCGGACGGTGACCGGCACCCCGTGCGAGGCGATCGCCGCGACGAAGGCCCGCTCGTCCTCGGGGCGCGAGGCCGTCCACTTCGACCCCGGGGTGGGGTTGAGCGGAATGAGGTTGACGTGCACGCGCTTGCCCTTGAGGAGTCGGCCCAGGAGGTCGCCGCGCCATGCCTGGTCGTTGATGTCACGGATCAGGGCGTACTCGATGGAGACCCGGCGGCCGGACTTCTCCGCGTACTCCCACGCCGCGTCGAGGACCTCGCGGACCTTCCAGCGCGTGTTGACCGGCACCAGGGTGTCGCGCAGCTCGTCGTCCGGTGCGTGCAGGGAGACGGCCAGACGGCACTTGAAGCCCTCGTCGGCGAAGCGCAGCATCGCCGGGACCAGGCCCACCGTGGAGACCGTGATGCCGCGCTGGGAGAGCCCCAGGCCGTCCGGCTCGGGGTCCGTGAGGCGGCGGACGGCGCCGACGACCCGCTTGTAGTTGGCAAGCGGCTCGCCCATGCCCATGAAGACGATGTTGGACAGCCGCGCGGGGCCGCCGGGGACCTCACCGTCGCGCAGCGCCCGCATGCCGTCCACGATCTGGTGGACGATCTCGGCCGTCGACAGGTTCCGGTCCAGACCGGCCTGGCCGGTGGCGCAGAACGGGCAGTTCATGCCGCAGCCGGCCTGCGAGCTGATGCACATGGTGACCCGGTCGGGATAGCGCATCAGCACGGACTCCACCAGCTTGCCGTCGTGCAGCCGCCAGAGGGTCTTGCGGGTGGTGTCGTCGTCGCACGAGATGTGACGCACGACGCTCATGAGCTCCGGCAGCAGCTCGGCGGCGAGCTTCTCGCGCGCCGCCGCCGGGATGTCGGTCCATGCGGCCGGGTCGTGCGCGTACCGGGCGAAGTAGTGCTGCGAGAGCTGCTTGGCGCGGAACGGCTTCTCGCCGATCGCGGAGACGGCCTCGCGGCGCTCCGCGGGCGAGAGGTCGGCAAGGTGCCGCGGGGGCAGCTTGGCCCCACGGGGGGCGACGAACGTCAGTTCTCCAGGCGCGGGGGCCATGAGCAAAAACACCTCATTGACGACGGCGGATGACCTCCGCAATCGCGGAGCCAGCGGCAGGAAGAGCCGGAACCCGGAGATCTCACAGGGGCACCCCCGCGGGCGCGGGGCCGGAAAAGGGCCCGCCGCACAGCGACGAGCCCTTCCAGGGTACCCGGCCCCGCTCAGGAGCCGACGAAGACGACCATGAGGAGCCACACCACCGGTGCGGTCGGCAGGAGCGAGTCCAGCCGGTCCATGATGCCGCCGTGCCCAGGCAGCAGGGCGCCCATGTCCTTGATCCCGAGATCCCTCTTGATCATGGACTCGCCGAGGTCCCCCAGCGTGGCGCTGATGGCGACGGCGAGGCCGAGGAGCAGCCCCTCCCACCACACGCCGCCGTCGATCAGGAACTGCATGCACAGGGCGCCGGCGACCATCGCGAAGGCGACCGCCCCGAGCAGCCCCTCGCGCGTCTTGCCGGGGCTGATGCGCGGCGCCAGCTTGCGCTTGCCGAACTTCCAGCCCACCGCGTACGCACCCGTGTCGCTGACCACGGTCAGGATCAGGAAGGTGAGCACCCGCCACGCGCCGTCCCCGGCAGCGAGCATGAGGGCCACGAAAGTGGCCAGGAACGGCACGTAGAAGGCCGCGAAGATGCCCGCCGTGACGTCCTTGAGGTAGTCGTCCGGCGACTCCGTCATCCGCCACACGAGGACGGCCAGGGCCGTGAAGGCCACGGCCACCCACGCACCCTCGGCGCCGCTGGCGTAGCCGGCGATGACCATGGCGGCTCCGCCGACCGCGAGCGGCACCAGCGGGGCACGGATCGCCTTGCGCTCGGCGAGGCGGGAGGTCAGCTCCCACAGCCCGACCACCACGGCGATCACGATCACGCCGAGGAAGACGGGCTTGTAGATGAACAGGGAGGCGAGGATGACGGCACCGAGGCCCACGCCGACCCCTATCGCCGCCCGCAGGTCACGGCCGGCGCTCTTCTTTCCTGCCTTCGGCGACTCGGGGGAGGCAGGCACCGGGGCGGGGTCCTGGGGCCTGATGTCGGGCTCCTGTTCATCGCGGAACAGGGGGCCGCGAAGATGAGCGGCCCCCTGGTCACGGTCGTCCTGATCTCCGCCTGAGGGGGGCACGGTGGGCATGGGCCGAGTCTGCGCCGCGATGCCCACCTCGTGCACAGGACCCGCCGAACGGGCCGCAGAGGACGGCCCCCGGTCGGTGGACCCCCGGTATCCGGCGCTCGGCGGGGCCCCCCAGGATGTCTCGTTCATCAGACCTCGAGGAGCTCGGCTTCCTTGTGCTTGAGCAGCTCGTCCACCTGCGCGACGTACTTCGCGGTGGTGTCGTCGAGCTCCTTCTCCGCGCGGCGCACCTCGTCCTCGCCGGACTCCTTGTCCTTGACGAGCTTGTCGAGGGCGTCCTTGGCCTTACGGCGGATGGAGCGGATCGAGACCTTGGCGTCCTCGCCCTTGGTCTTGGCGACCTTGACGAACTCCTTGCGACGCTGCTCGGTCAGCTCCGGGAAGGTCACCCGGATGATGTTGCCGTCGTTGCTCGGGTTGACGCCGAGGTCGGAGTCGCGGATCGCCTGCTCGATGTTGCGCAGCGCGCTCTTGTCGAACGGGGTGACCACGGCCATGCGCGGCTCGGGCACCGAGAAGGACGCCAGCTGGTTGATGGGCGTCAGCGCACCGTAGTAGTCCGCCACGATCTTGTTGAACATCGCCGGGTGCGCACGCCCGGTGCGGATCGCCGCGAAGTCCTCCTTGGCGACCACGACGGCCTTCTCCATCTTCTCCTCGGCCTCGAGGAGGATCTCTTCGATCACCACTTGCTCCTGGTGTTATCAGTAAGCAGAGCCTCGCCCCTGCGCGCGTCTTCTCCTGCACGGTGTCCGACCGGCAGGCAGTTGTCCATCCCCGTGCCGAGGTCTTCCCACGGCACGGAGTTGCCGTCCGTATCGGGCCAGGCCGCTACGGACGGCTGTGCGGGTCGTCAGTCCCGCGTGCTCCGGTCGCTCACGAGCGTGCCGATCTTCTCACCCTTGACCGCACGGCCGATGTTGCCCTCGGCGAGCAGCTCGAAGACCAGGATCGGCAGCTTGTTGTCCATGCACAGGCTGATGGCGGTGGCGTCGGCGACCTTCAGGCCCCGTGCGAGCACCTCGCTGAACTCGAGGGCGTCGAACTTGACCGCGTCGGGGTTCTTCTTCGGGTCGGAGTCGTAGACCCCGTCGACGCCGTTCTTGCCCATCAGGATCGCCTCGGCGTGGATCTCCAGGGCGCGCTGGGCGGCAGTGGTGTCGGTGGAGAAGTAGGGCATGCCCATGCCCGCGCCGAAGATCACGACGCGGCCCTTCTCCAGGTGGCGCACGGCGCGCAGCGGGATGAACGGCTCCGCGACCTGCCCCATGGTGATGCCGGTCTGGACGCGGGTCTCGATGCCTTCCTTGACCAGGAAGTCCTGGAGGGCGAGAGAGTTCATCACGGTGCCGAGCATGCCCATGTAGTCCGAGCGGGCCCGGTCCATGCCGCGCTGCTGCAGCTCCGCGCCGCGGAAGAAGTTGCCGCCGCCGATGACGACGGCGATCTCGTGGCCCTCGCGGACGACGGCCGCGATCTCACGGGCGATGGCGTGCACGACATCGGGGTCGACGCCGAGGCCGCCCCCGCCGGCGAACGCCTCGCCGGACAGTTTGAGCAAGAACCGGCGGCGTGGGCCGTGGTCAGCAATGGTGTCGTCGGCGGCCTGCCGGGCGTCCGCACCCTGATTCATTGGAGCTCTCCTCGTGCACATACGAAGAAGGCCATTGCCGGATGGGTCCTTTCGGTTCCCTGTGCGGCAATGGCCTCCTCGTCACATCAGCGGCCGACCGGTGAGGGATCGGCTGCGTACGACCCTAGCGGGTCGCAGGTCAATCGCTGCCCTGCTGACGGGCTCAGGCGCCGACGCGGATGCGCGCGAAGCGCTTCAGCGTGACACCGGCCTCGTCCAGGACCTTCTGGACGGTCTTCTTGTTGTCCTTGGCGAACGCCTGCTCGAGAACGGAGTTCTCCTTGACGAAGCCGGTGACGCGACCCTCGATGATCTTCGGCAGGGCGGCCTCGGGCTTGCCCTCCTCGCGGGCGGTGGCCTCGGCGACGCGGCGCTCGTTCTCCAGGATGTCGGCCGGGATGTCCTCACGGGAGAGGAACTTCGGCGCGAACGCGGCGATGTGCTGCGCGATGTCCTTGGCGACCTCGGCGTTGGCCTTGTCCAGCTCGACCAGGACGCCGACCTGCGGGGGCAGGTCCGCGGCGGTGCGGTGCATGTAGGCGTAGACCAGGCCGTCGGCGAAGTACGAGAAGCGGTCCACGACGATCTTCTCGCCGAGGGTGGCGTTGGCCTCGTCCACGAACGCCTGGACGGTCTTGCCGGCCTCGATCTCGGAAGCCATCAGGGCCTCGACGTCGGCCGGGGCGCTCTTGGCGACGTGGGCGGCCAGAGCCTCGGCGACGGCCACGAACTTCTCGCCCTTGGCGACGAAGTCGGTCTCGCACTTCAGCTCGACGATGACACCGGAGGTGTTGTCGTCGGCGATGGCGGAGACGACGGCACCGTTCTCGGTGGTGCGGCTCTCGCGCTTGGCGACGCCCTTGAGGCCCTTGACGCGCACGATCTCGACGGCCTTCTCGAGGTTGCCCTCGGCCTCGTCCAGCGCCTTCTTGCAGTCCATCATGCCGGCGCCGGTGAGCTCACGGAGCTTCTTGACGTCAGCGGCGGTGAAGTTCGCCATGGTCTGTGAATCTCTCTCGAAAGTCGTTGGTGACTACGGGTGCACGACGGGGGCGGCGCGTGTCGCGCCGTCCCCCGCCGTATCTACCGACTGAGTTGTCAGGCCTGCTCGGCGTCCGCGGCCGGAGCCTCGGCAGCGGCCTCGGCCGGCTTCTCGGCCTCGGCGTCGGCCTTCTTCTCGCCCTCGAGCAGGTCGCGCTCCCACTCGGCGAGGGGCTCGCCGGCGGCCTTGTCGGCCTTCGCGTCACCGGTGGCGGCACCGGAACGGGCGATGAGGCCCTCGGCGACGGCGTCGGCGATCACACGGGTGAGCAGCGTGACGGAGCGGATCGCGTCGTCGTTGCCCGGGATCTTGTAGTCGACCTCGTCGGGGTCGCAGTTGGTGTCGAGGATCGCGACGACCGGGATGCGGAGCTTGCGCGCCTCACCGACGGCGATGTGCTCCTTCTTGGTGTCCACGATCCAGACGGCGCTCGGCACCTTCTGCATCTCGCGGATACCGCCGAGGGTCTTCTCCAGCTTGGCCTTCTCGCGGGAGAGGACCAGGAGCTCCTTCTTGGTGAGGCCGGAGGCGGCCACATCCTCGAAGTCGATGAGCTCGAGCTCCTTCAGGCGCTGCAGGCGCTTGTAGACGGTCGAGAAGTTGGTGAGCATGCCGCCCAGCCAGCGCTGGTTGACGTACGGCATGCCGACGCGGGTCGCCTGCTCGGCGATGGCCTCCTGGGCCTGCTTCTTCGTACCGACGAACATGATGGAGCCGCCGTGCGCGACGGTCTCCTTGACGAACTCGTAGGCGCGGTCGATGTACGACAGCGACTGGAGCAGGTCGATGATGTAGATGCCGTTGCGCTCCGTGAAGATGAAACGCTTCATCTTCGGGTTCCAACGACGGGTCTGGTGACCGAAGTGGACGCCGCTCTCCAGCAGCTCCCGCATCGTGACGACGGCCATGGCCGCGCTCCTTGAAATACTCGGTTCCACGACGGCCGGGCGGCCGCCGCTCCTGACGCCCCGACGTGCCTGCCGTGGACGATGCCCTTGCGAGAACCGTTCCGCGGACCGAGAGACACGGCCACCGGGCTGCCCGAAAGGGACTGACGCGCCGGTAGCGGGGCGTGCGAAGTCGATCCGGTGACCCGGATCGCCATGAGAAGTGTACGGGACCCGGGAAGGCGCGGGTGACGACGTTGTGCACAACCCGCGAGTAGTCCACAGATCTCCGTCAAGATCCCCGCGAATGCCCGGGGTCCGCCACCGTACGGGCATGACTCTCATCGGATCTTTCACCCGACGTCTGCTCGCCGCGGCCGGCGTGGTCACGCTCTGTGTTCTCGCGGGCGCGGTGGCCAGTGGTACGGCCTCGGGCGCGGGGGCCGCGAGGACGGCCGCC
>NZ_JBAMDC010000165.1:0-13783 GCF_036961605.1 Streptomyces sp. KLMMK | reverse complement strand
CCGTGCAGCCGCAGCGCCTCGGCGACCTGGGGGCCCACCTTCATCACGGGGTTGAGGGCTGTCATCGGCTCCTGGAACACCATGCCGGCGAGGCGTCCGCGCACGGTCGACAGCTCGCGGTCCGTGGCGCCCAGCAGGTCGAACGGGACGCCGTCCAGGCGCGCGCCGCCCCCGGCCCGCAGCCCCTCGCCCAGGAGGCCCAGGAGGGCGAGGGCCGTGAGGGTCTTGCCGGAGCCGGACTCGCCGATGATGCCGACGCGCTCGCCCCGGTCCACGGTGAAGCCCACGCCCCGCACGAGCGGCCGGTCGCCCGCGTGGACGGTGAGGCCTTCGACCTCCAGCAGCCTGCTCCTGTTCACCGGACACCTTCCAGCGTGGGGTCGAAGCGGTCCCGCAGGCCGTCGCCGAGGAGGTTCAGGCCGAGGACGGCGGCCGCGACGGCGAGGCCGGGCCACAGGCACAGCTCGGGCTTGTCGAAGAGGAGCTCCTGCGAGTCGAGCAGCATGCGGCCCCAGGACGGGGTGGGCGGCGGGGTGCCGAGCCCGAGGTAGGACAGCGCGGCCTCGGCCAGCACAGCGGTCGCGAAGGCCACCGACGCCTGGACGATGACGACGTCCCGGATGTTCGGCAGGACGTGCCGCACGGCGATGGCGGTGCGCGGGCGCCGGGCGAGCCGGGCGGCGTCGACGTACTCCGCGGCCATGACGCGCAGCGTGGCGGCCCGGGCGACGCGTGCGAAGCCGGGAGCGGAGGCGATGCCGATGGCCACCATGGCGGTCAGCGTGCTCGTGCCGTAGACCGCCGCCAGCATGATGGCGAGCAGCAGCGCGGGGAAGGCAAGCAGGAAATCGCTCACTCTCATCAGCAGCGCGCTGAGCGGACCGCCCGACATGCCTGCGGCCACCCCCATCGGCACGCCGATGACGACGGCGAAGCCGACGGCCACGATGCCGACGAACACGGTGGTGCGGGCGCCGGTCATCAGCCGGCTGGCGACGTCGCGCCCGAACTGGTCGGTGCCCAGGAGGTGCTCGCCGCCGGGCGGCAGCAGCCTGCGGGCGGCGTCCACGTGCGTCGGGTCGTAGGGCGTCCAGACCAGCGACAGCAGGGCCAGGGCGAGGACGAGGACGACGAGGGCGCCTCCGGCGGTGAGGGCGGGGCGGCGGGCGAGCCGCCCGGGGAGGCTCCTGGCCTTCATGAGCGGCTCCGCAGGCGCGGGTCGAGCAGGTGGTAGAGCAGGTCGGTGACGACGTTGACCACGAGCACCGCCACGACCAGGACGATCACGACGCCCTGGACGACCAGCAGGTCGCGGTCGGCGACGGACTGCAGCAGCAGGTCGCCCAGCCCGGGGATGACGAAGACCCGCTCGACCACGACGGCCCCGACCAGGACGGTGGACAGCTGCAGCCCGAGGACGGTCAGGACGGGCACCGCCGCGTTCGGCAGCCCGTGCCTCCACAGCGCGGCCCGGCGCCGGCGCCCCTTGGCCCGCGCCGTGCGCAGGAAGTCCTGGTGCAGGACGGTCAGGACGGCGGAGCGTACGTAGCGGGTGAGGACCGCGCCCTGGACGAGCCCGAGGGACAGGCACGGCAGGACGAGCTGCCGTGCCCAGGCCGCGGGGTCCTCGGCGAGCGGGGTGTACCCGCCGGCGGGCAGCGCCCCGGCCCGGACCGCGAAGACGTAGACGAGCAGGATGCCCGCGAGGAAGGCCGGGACCGCGATCCCCGCCTGGCTGAGCGCGGACAGCAGCGCGCCGGCCGGCCTGCGGTGCCAGGCGGCGGCCAGCACGCCCGCGGGCAGCGCGAAGAGGACGGCCACGAGCATGCCGCCGAGGGCCAGCCAGCAGGTGACGCCGAAGCGGTCGGCGATCCGGGGGCCGATGGCGTCGTGGCTGATGTACGAGGTGCCGAAGTCGCCGTGCAGCAGGCCCTGCGCCCAGTCGGCGTACTGGACGACGAGCGGGCGGTCGGTGCCGAAGTCGTGGCGCAGTGCGGCCAGCTCCGCCTCTCCGGCGTTCGTCCCGAGGACGACCTCGGCCGGGTCGCCGGGCAGGACGGAGAGGAAGGCGAAGACGACGAAGCTGGCGATCACGGCGCTGACCAGCAGCGAAGCCGCTTTGCGCAGGTACACCCGCATGCCGGGGCCGCTTCCTACTTCTTCTTCGCCCAGCGGATGTTCGCGAGGTCGAGGCCCTCGCCGACCTGGTTGACCGGCAGACCGGTGACGTCCTTGTCGGCCACCATCAGGTTGGGCATCAGGTAGAGCCAGTCGGCCGCGGCGTCGTCGGAGAGCAGGCGGGCGGCCTCGCGGTAGCGGGCGGCCTCGTCCTCGGGGCGGCCGGAGTCGGCGTCCTTGAGGAGCTTGGCGTAGGCCGGGTTGCCGTAGCGGAAGTAGTAGCCCGGGTCGGCGAACGTCCACAGGTCGCGCGGCTCGGTGTGGGCGATGACCGAGAGGTCGTAGTCGGCCTTGTTGTAGACCTCGGACAGCCAGCGGGCGGGGAATTCGAGCGGCTCGATCTCCGCCTTGAGCCCGACCTGGTCGAGCTGGGACTTCACGACCTGCGCGGCGGACATCGCGTACGGCATGTTGGGCACCCGGAACTTCACGGTCCGGCCCTCCGCACCGGCGTCCTTCAGCAACTGCTTCGCCTTGGCGGGGTCGTACGGATAGCCGCCGGTCAGGTCCTCGTACCAGGGGTCGGTGGGGACGGCCATGGTGCCGATGAGCTTGCCGTGACCGGCGCGGGAGGTCTCCACGAGCGCCTTGTGGTCGATGGCGTGGCGCACGGCCTGGCGGACCCGCTTGTCCTTGAACGGCTCGCGGGAGTTGTTCATCGACAGGACGACCTCGCCGGTGGAGGATCCCTCGATGGTCCGGAAGCGGCTCTTGTCGGAGAAGCGGGACAGCGACTCGGGGGCCTGGACCGTGCCGACGACGTCGATGCCCTTGGTGAGCAGGGCGTTGTTCATCGCTCCTGCGTCCTTGAAGTACTTCAGCGTGACCTTGCCGAGCTCCGGCTTGCTGCCCCAGTAGGAGTCGTTGCGGTCGAGGACGATGCGGTCGCCGCGGCGGCGCTCGGCCAGCTTGAAGGGCCCGGTGCCGACGGGGTGGGCGGCGAGGTCGGCGACGCCGGTGCGGCTGAACATGGCGCCGATGCGCGTGGTCATGGCGTAGAGCCAGCCGTTGCTCGCGTGGTTCAGCGTGACCTTGACCGTGTGGTCGCCGGTCTTCTCCGCCTTGCCGACGACGTCCATCTGGCGGGCCGTCTTCAGCTTCCAGTCCTTCTTCACCCGCTCGATGGAGAACACCGCGTCGTCGGCGGTGAACTCGGCGCCGCTGGTGAACTTCACGCCCTTGCGGAGGTGGAAGGTGTACGTGCGGCCGTCGTCGGAGCGCTCGTAGCGCTCGGCGAGCAGGGGCTGGATCTTCCCCTGCTGGTCCACCCGGACCAGGCCCTCGTAGATGCTGCCCAGCGTGGCCTGCGGGACCGCGGCGCCGTCGGTGGTGGTGAAGTCGAGGCTGGCGGGCTCGGCGATGAGGCCGATGGCGAGCGCGTCGGACGGGCCGGAGCTCGAGCTGCCGCCCCCGGAGCCGCACGCGGCCGCCAGGGTGCCGGCCAGGAGGGCGCAGCCGGCCGCCCGGACGGTACGCCTCAGTGTCGCTCCGGACGCCGCCGCGGACGATGCCCGTAAGGCCGCTCCGGACGCCGCTCCTGACGCCGGCCCTGACCTGGCGGTTGACTTGGCCACTGTGTCTCCGTGTCTGTGCGTCCCGCTGCCGTCTTTTCTTTCTGCGTCGCCGTGCCTTCCCGGAAA
This sequence comes from Streptomyces sp. KLMMK, assembly GCF_036961605.1. NCBI lineage: Bacteria > Bacillati > Actinomycetota > Actinomycetes > Kitasatosporales > Streptomycetaceae > Streptomyces > Streptomyces sp. KLMMK. The sequence continues at coordinate 9,965 of NZ_JBAMDC010000165.1, read as the reverse complement.
CTAACCACCGGCGCACTCCCCGCACCATGGAAGGGCGCGAAGGTGATCGAGTTCACGCGCAATCGCGACACTCCGCCCCCGGTGCGACGGCCCCAACTCCATTGACCCGGCGCGGGCTTCGATTCATGATCGATGTGCCGCACACCTGCCGCAAGCGCCGAGAATCCCGAGTGGAGTCCGTATGCCTGCACCGTCCGCCGACGCCGAGACCGCCGCCGTCCTCACCGAGCCCGTCACCGGACCGAGCGCCTGGCGGGCTTCCGACTTCACCGATGAACGTGACTGGACGGTCGTCCTCACCCCTGAGGAAATCGGTGAGTTGCAGACGGCACTCACCGCGGTGAAGAGCCGCGGACTTCCGCTCGACCGGCTCACCGTCGACGACTTCCCTCTTCCGGTCCTCGGCAAGACATTCGAAGCGGCCGTTCACGACCTGGAGTTCGGGCGTGGGTTCACGCTGCTCCGCGGCCTTCCGGTGGAGACCTGGTCGCCGGAGGAGGCCCGCCTGGCGTACTGGGGCATCGCCCTGCATCTCGGCACGCCCGTCTCCCAGAACGCGGCCGGCGAATTGATCGCGCACGTAAAGGACTACGGAGAGGGCGAGGTCACCGAATCCGCCACCCGGGCCTACCGGACCCGCTCCGAGCTGCCCTTCCACACCGACAGCTCCGACATCGTGGGCCTGCTGTGCCTGCGCCAGGCGGGCGAGGGCGGCGTCAGCACCCTGAGCAGCTCCATGACCGTCCACAATCACCTCCTCGCCCACCACCGGGAGCTGCTCGGCCTGTACTACCGGGGGTTCGTCTACGACCGGCGCACGGAAGAGGACTCGGACGAGCTCCCCTACTACCGGAACTCCGTGTACGGCTATTTCGACGGGCAGTTGAGCTGCCGCTTCTATATGACCCACTACATCGACTCCGCGGTACCGAAGTCAGGAATTCCGCTGAGCGGGATCGAACGGCACGCCCTGCGGGTCTTCCAGGACGTCGCGGGCATGGCCGAGCACCGCGTCGAGATGACCCTGCGCGCCGGCGACCTGCAGCTGCTGAACAACAACGTTGTCGTCCACGGCCGCTCCGCCTTCCGGGACGAGCCGGGCCGGCGGCGCGACCTACTGCGGCTGTGGCTCAACACCCGGCACGCCCGGGACCTGCCGGAGGGCTTCGCCGCCTTCAGGCACGGGATGCCGCGGACTCGCTGATCTGCGGGCCGTCCGCGGGCCGCGCGCCCCGGGCCGGGGCGGGGAGGGCGATGGCGGTGAGCACGAAGCCGTCGCCCGCGGCCCACCGGCCGGTGAAGCCGCCCAGCCGGACGCCGCCCACGACGGGGCCGGGCACGAGGAGCCGGGCGGAGAAGGTACGGGCCTGCGGGTCGATCTCCAGCTCCGCCTCCTCGAAGTCCAGCTCCTGCCCGGTCAGCGGGTACCAGGTCTTGAAGACGCTCTCCTTGGCGCTGAACAGCAGCCTGTCCCAGTGCACTCCGGGCCGCTCCGCGGCGAGCCGCTGGACGGCCGTGCGCTCGGACGGCAGCGCGATGACACGGAGGACGCCCCCCGGGAGCGGCCCGTTCGGCTCGGCGTCGATGCCCACCGACGCCAGGGCGTCCGCCCGGGCCACGACGGCCGCCTGGAAACCGTCGCAGTGCGTCATGCTGCCGACCACACCGTCGGGCCACTGCGGAGCTCCGCGCCGGTTGGGGACGAGGGGCACGGGCGGAAGGCCGAGCCGCCCCAGCGCCCTGCGCGCACAGGCCCGTACGGCCGCGAACTCCTGCTGCCGCTTGGGCACGGCGCGGGCGACATGGGCCGCCTCCTCGGGAAAGAGGCCGGAGGGCTCCCCGGGGAAGGTGCCGAGGGGGGCGGGGGCGGGCTGCTGCGACGGAACCGCGAAGCTCTCCTCCGCCACGGCCTCCGCGGGCAGGATCTGCTCGATCACTCCCAGAACCCCTTCGCGCCGTCCCCCACGCGCTCGCCGGCCGGCCGGGGCAGGATCTGCCGCAGGGGCTCGCGCGGCGGGCGCGGCCGCCACTCGCGCGGATAGCCGATGGAGACCTCCTCGAACCGCACCCCGTCGTGCCAGGTGACGCGGGGGATGTGGAGGTGGCCGTAGACGGCCGCCGCCGCCCGGAAGCGGACGTGCCAGTCCGCGGTCAGCTCGGTGCCGCACCACTGCGCGAAGTCCGGGTAGCGCAGGATCCTGGTGGGCTCGCGCACCAGCGGCCAGTGGTTGATCAGGACGGTGCGGTGGGCGGGGTCGACGGCCGCAAGGCGGCGCTCGGTGTACGCCACGCGCGCGTGGCACCACGTATCGCGGCCGGAGTAGGGCTCGTGGTGCAGGAAGTGCTCGTCGGCGCAGACGACTCCGGCCTCGTGGGCCCGGCGCAGCGACTCCTCCTTGGTGTGCGCCCCGGGCACGCGGAAGGTGTAGTCGTAGAGGACGAACAGCGGGGCCACGGCGACCGGGCCGCCCTCGCCCTGCCACACGGGGTACGGGTCCTCGGGGGTGGCGACGCCGAGACCGCGGCACAGCTCCACCAGGTGCAGGTAGCGCTTCTCGCCGCGCAGGTCGACCGGGTCCTGCGGGTGGGTCCACAGCTCGTGATTCCCGGGCGCCCAGACGACCTTGGCGAATCGCTCGGCGAGCAGGCGCAGCGTCCATTCGATGTCCGCGTACTGCTCACCGACATCGCCCGCCACAATGAGCCAGTCGTCGTCGCTCCCGGGCCGGAGCGTTTCGACGAGCGCGCGATTCTCTTTGTAGGCGACGTGCAGATCGCTGACGGCCAGCAGATTTCCGTTGGGCACTGTGTGTCCTTCTCGCGTCCTTCTCGACGAATCCCTTGTTTCAAACCGGAACACCCATGTGTTTCGGAGCACTTCGAGCCGGGACGACGTATGTCTGCACCCTGCAAGGGAACCTAATACGCCGGGGGCACCCGAAGGAACCCCTACCGGCTACGAGCCTGCCCCTGCGGTCTCCCGACGTATCCTGCCCGGGACCCGAAAGGCAGCAACTGAACGGCTCCGAAGGGAAAAACAGCACGATGACCATGTCCCCCGCTGACAACCAAAAGTGGATTCGCCGATTCCATCCCGCGCAGGACGCGCCGGTGCGCCTCGTGTGCCTGCCGCACGCCGGAGGGGCGGCGAGCTATTTCTTCCCGGTGTCGAAGGCGCTCTCGCCGGCGGTCGACGTGCTGGCAGTCCAGTACCCCGGCCGGCAGGACCGGCGCACGGACCCCTGCGTCGACAACCTGGCCGAGCTGGCGGATCTGACGACCGAGGCCCTCCTCCCCTGGACCGACCGCCCCCTGGCCCTCTTCGGCCACAGCATGGGCGCGACCCTCGCCTACGAGGTCGCCCTGCGGCTGGAGGAGCGGGGCATCAAGCCCACCGTCCTCTTCGCCTCCGGCCGCCGCGCCCCCTCGCGCCACCGCGAGGAGACGGTGCACCAGCGCGACGACCAGGGGCTGATCGAGGAGCTCCGCGCACTGAGCGGCACCGACACCCAGATGCTGGACGACAAGGAGGTGCTGCAGATGGTCCTGCCGGCGCTCCGCGCCGACTACCGGGCGATAGAGACCCACCGCGCCCGCCCCGGCCTCCGCGTCAACTGCCCCGTCCACGCCCTCACCGGCGACGACGACCCCAAGGCCACCGTCGACGAGGTCCAGGACTGGGAGCACCACACCACCGCGTCCTTCGCGATCAGCGTCTTCCCCGGCGGCCACTTCTACCTCAACGACCACGCAGGGGAGATCGTCGGCGTCATCTCGGACACCATCGCGGCCCCGGCCCGCTGACCACGGAAGACCCCCGCCGACCACCGTGTACGGAGCACCCCTCCGGAGTGTGTAGACTTGGGCGCGCTGCTGAAGCCGGTCCGGATCAGGCAGCTTGCCGCCTTAGCTCAGTTGGCCAGAGCAACGCACTCGTAATGCGTAGGTCTCGGGTTCGAATCCCGAAGGCGGCTCCGCTGAAGCCCAGGTCACACCTTGTGTGGCCTGGGCTTTTCTGGTTCCTGCAGGGCCCGTGCGGCCTCGGGCCTCGTGGGCCTCGGGCCTCAGCGGCACTTCCGGTCCGCCGGGGGCGGGGTCGAGGTCAGCAGGTAGCTGTTGATCGCGTTGTCGATGCAGGCGCTGCCGCGGGTGTACGCGGTGTGGCCGTCGCCGTCGTAGGTCAGCAGACGGCCGGAGGAGAGCTGGGAGGCCAGCGAGCGGGCCCAGCCGTAAGGGGTGGCCGGGTCGCGGGTGGTGCCGACGACGAGGATGGGCGCGGCGCCCTCGGCAGGGATGCGGTGCGGGGTCCCCGTGGCCTGGACGGGCCAGTATCCGCAGGTCAGGGCCGCCCAGGCGAGGGAGGTACCGAAGACGGGCGAGGCCTTGCGGAAGGCGGGGACCGCGTTGCGGACCTCGGCCGGGGAGCGGAAGGCCGGCGGGAGGTCGAGGCAGTTCACGGCCGCGTTGGCGTACATGAGGTTCTGGTACGTGCCGCGGGAATCGCGCTCGTAGTACGCGTCGGACAGCTTCAGCAGCGGGGCGCCGTCACCCTGGAAGGCGGACCGCAGTGCGGTGCGCAGCAGGCCCCACGCCGCCTCGTCGTACATGGCGGAGATCACACCCGTCGTGGCGAGGCTCTCCGTGAGCCTGCGGGACTTGCCGGTGGCCAGGGGGGTCGCGTCGGCCTTCTTGAAGAGCCCGGAGAGGCGGTCGCCCGCCCTTGCCGGATCGGCACCCAGCGGGCAGTCCCTGCGCCGGGCGCAGTCCTGGGCGAAGGAGTCGAAGGCGGTCTGGAAGCCCGCGGTCTGGTCGCGGTTGACCCGCTCCGAGTCGAGGGCCGGGTCGAGGGCGCCGTCGAGCACGAGGCGGCCCACGCGGGAGGGGAAGAGCCCGGCGTAGGTGGCGCCGAGGAACGTGCCGTACGAGGCGCCCACGTACGTCAGCTTGGCGTCGTCGAGGACCGCGCGCAGGACGTCCATGTCGCGGGCGGCCTCGATCGTGGACACGTGGCCGAGGAGCTTGCCGGAACGGGCCGCGCAGCCGTCGGCGAAGTCGGAGTACGCGGCGACCAGTTCCCCGGTCTCGCCGGCGTCGTCCGGGGTCTGGTCGACCTCCGTGTAGCGGTCCATGTCGGCGTCGGAGAAGCACGTGACCGGCTCGCTGCCCGCGACGCCCCGGGGGTCCATGGCCACCATGTCGTAGTGGGCGCGGACGGCGGCGGGATAGCCGATGCCCGCGTAGCGCTGCAGATAGCCGACCGCCGAGCCGCCCGGCCCGCCCGGATTGACCATCAGGGAGCCCAGGCGCCTGGCATGGCCCGCGCCGGTGGCCTTCTTGCGGGAGACGGCGAGCTTGAGGTCGTCCGCCTCACGGGGGTGGTCGTAGTCCAGCGGGGCCTTCAGCGTGGCGCACTCGAATCCGCCCGTGCCGCAGGAGTGCCAGGTGAGCTTCTGTGCGTAGTAGCGCTGCAGGGCCGGGGGAACGGCGGCCGGCAGCGGGGCGAGCAGCGGGGCTTCCCCGGACGGCCTGCCCGCGCCACCCAGGCCCCCCAGAGAGCCCAGGGCGCCCGCTGGGCGGCCGAGGCTCCCGAACCCGGGAAGGCCGCTGCCGTCCCGCCCCTCCCCCGCGCGGCCGTGCCGGCTCCCCGCCGGCGAGGGCTGCTCGTCGCCCGCCCCGTACGCTCTCGCCGCCGCCGTCGCCCGCGGCGAGGTGTCCCCGAGGGCGGAGCCGGAGATCAGCAGCGCCGCTGCCGCGATGACGGTGCCGGAGGTACGGAGCAGGCGGCTGGAGTCCATCGGCTGGTCCCTTGTCCCTCTGCGTGGATGCATGGCTGCATGCGTGGAGTGCCGCTGCACGGAGGCACGGGGCTGCCTGGCAGCGAGGAGGAGCTGAGCTTCACGTAGCGTCACGGAGAATCACTGCGTACCGACGGAGCGTATCCGCACCCCTGCGGGCTGCCGCCAGTCGCCGGGCCAAGGAGGCCTCATATGAGTGAGAGTGCGTAACCGGACGCGCACCCGGTCCGGGTGGGTCCGCGGCGCTCAGCCGGCCCGCAGCGCCATCGTCATCGCCTCGACCGCGAGCAGCGGTGCCACGTTGCGGTCCAGCGCCCGCCGGCAGTCGATGATCGCCTCGATGCGGCGCAGCGTCCGCTCCGGGCCGGACGCGGAGGCGACGCGCTCCAGGGCGTCCTGCATGTCCGTGTTGGCGATCTCCACGCGCGAGCGGAGCTGCATCGCCAGGACGTCGCGGTAGAAGCCCGTCAGGTCGACCAGGGCCAGGTCCAGGCTGTCGCGCTGGGTACGCGTGCTGCGGCGCTTCTGGCGGTCCTGCAGCTCCTTCATCGCGCCCGCCGTGCCGCGCGGGAGACGGCTGCCCGTACCGGCCGCCGCACCGAGCGCCGCCCTCAGCTCCTCGGTCTCCTTGGCGTCGACCTCCTCCGCGACCTGCTTGGCGTCCTCGGCGGCCGCGTCGATCAGCTCCTGAGCGGCCTTCAGGCAGCCGCCGACGTCGTCGACGCGCAGCGGCAGCTTGAGCACAGCCGCGCGGCGGGCACGGGCCCGCTCGTCGGTGGCCAGACGGCGGGCACGCCCGATGTGGCCCTGCGTGGCACGGGCCATCCGCGCGGCCAGCTCGGACTCGATGCCGTCACGCCGGGCGAGGATCTCCGCCACGGCGGCCACCGGCGGCGTGCGCAGGGTGAGCAGGCGGCAGCGGGAACGGATGGTGGGCAGCACGTCCTCCAGGGACGGCGCGCACAGGAGCCACACCGTCCGCGGTGCGGGCTCCTCGACCGCCTTCAGCAGGACGTTGCCCGCGCCCTCCGTCAGCCGGTCGGCGTCCTCCAGGACGATCACCTGCCAGCGGCCGCCGGCCGGCGAGAGCTGGGCGCGGCGGACCAGGTCACGGGTCTCCTTGACGCCGATCGACAGCTGATCGGTGCGGACGATCTCCACGTCCGCGTGCGTACCCACGAGCGAGGTGTGGCAGCCGTCGCAGAAACCGCACCCGGGGGCCCCGCCGACGGCCTTGTCCGGGCTCACGCACTGCAGGGCGGCGGCGAACGCACGGGCGGCGTCGGCCCGTCCGGAGCCGGGGGGACCGGTGAACAGCCAGGCGTGGGTCATCGACCCGCCACCGACGGCGGCGGCGCCCGGCGCGGCCGACTCGGCGGCGGTGACCAGGGCATCCGCATCCCGCGCGGCGGCGGAAAGCTGCTCCGTCACCCGGTCCTGACCGACCACGTCGTCCCACACCGCCATGGCTGTCCTCCGCACTGGTTGTCCTGCGACGTCCATTGTGGGCCACACCACCGACACCGGACGCCGTTCGCCGTTCGCCGTTCGCCGTTCGCCGTTCGCCGTTCGCCGGACGAGCATCGCCCGATGGCGCGGCCACGCCCACCACAAGGCCCGCCGGGAGGCCGTGCCTCCCGAATCCGCCGCAACGGCGATCAACCACGGCGACGCAACCCGGCGGGACCGAGGCATCCCCCGCCCTTGAGGGCGCGCAACCCGGCAGGCGCACGCCGGCGCCCACCACCCCCCGTCCCACGACGACGCAGCCCGGCGGCGCCGAGACCACCCCCGCCCCCGGCCGAACCCGCCAAGGCCCGGCAAGGGCTCAGCGGCGGCGGCCCCGCTCATCGTCGTCGCGCCCGCCCCGGCCCAGGAGCTCGTCCGCGAGCGTCGGCTCGTCGTCGCCGGAGGTCTCCTCCGCCCAGCCCGGACGGCGGCGGCCCCGGGCGGCGGCGTCCTCGTCCACCTGCGGCAGCTCTCGCGTCTGCTCGGTGTCCGAGCCCGCGCCCGCGCCCGAGCCTGCGCGCTCCTCCGAACGGAACAGCCAGTCCGGCACCCGGTCCGCCGGGTCCTCGGTCCGCGGCTCGGGCCGTACCGGAGGCAGCACCTCCGTCACATCCATGCCGGCATCGGCGACGGCCGCATCGGCGGCCTCAGCAACCGGCGGCTGCGGCAGCACAGCCGTCTCCTCCGACTCCCGCGACGGCGAGGGCGCCTGCTGCGACTCCACGCCCCAGGTCACGCGCTGCTGATCCACGGGCCGTACGGCGGGCACGGGCGGCAGCACCTCGGTGTCGTCGGCCGCACCGGGCACACCGGACGCCCGCGAGGCCCGCGGGTCGATCCGCGGCCGCTCCACCGTGGGCGTCGTGTCCGCGGTCAGGCCGGTGAAGTCCGTGTTCCGCGGGTCCGGCCGGTGGACGGACGGGCTCTGCACCGACGGCGTCTCGACGATCTGCGTCTCGTCCGAGCTCCCCGGGGCCACGGCCTCCTTGCGGAACGAGGGCCGCTCGACGGTCGGAGCCTCGGAAGCCGAATCCGAAACGGAAGCCGGCGCGTCGAGGGAGCCCGGCGCAGCCGGAGCCGCAGCCGCGGCCGCCTCCGCCGCCACCCGCGCCCGCTCCGCCCGCAGCAGCGCCTCCTCCGCCTTGCGCTGCTTCTCCAGGCGCCGCTCCTCGGCCTCCGCGCGCAGCCGCGCCTCTTCCTCGGCCTGCTTACGGAGCCGCTCCTGCTCGGCGGCGCGGGTGCGCTCCTCCGCCTCGCGGCGCTTGCGCTCCTCCTCCGCCTGGCGGCGGGCTTCCTCGGCACGCTGCCGGGCTTCCTCGGCGAGGCGCGCCTCTTCGCGGATGCGGGCCTCTTCGGCCTCGCGCCGCTTGCGCTCCTCCTCCTCGGCGCGCAGCTTGGCGAGCTGCTCCTGGCGCTCGCGCTCCAGCCGCGCCTCCTCCGCCTTGCGCGCGGCCTCTTCCTCGGCCTTGCGCCGCGCCTCTTCCTCGGCGGCCTTGCGGGCCTGCTCGCGGGCCTCGATCTCGGCCGCGGAGAGCGGCAGGGCCTGGTCGAGGCGGTGGCGTACGACGGTGGTGATGTCCTCGGGCGCCTGCCCGGCGTCCACGACGAGGTAGCGCGAGGGGTCGGCGGCGGCCAGGGTCAGGAACCCGGTGCGGACGCGGTTGTGGAACTCCATGGGCTCGGATTCGAGCCGGTCGGGCGCCTCGGTGAAACGTTCTCGCGCGGTCTCCGGCGAGACGTCGAGCAGCACGGTCAGGTGCGGCACGAGACCGCCCGTCGCCCAGCGGTTGATGCGGGCGATCTCGGTCGGCGAGAGGTCGCGCCCGGCGCCCTGGTAGGCCACGGACGAGTCGATGTAGCGGTCGGAGATGACGACCGCGCCGCGCTGGAGGGCGGGCTGCACGACGGAGTCGACGTGCTCGGCGCGGTCGGCCGCGTAGAGCAGCGCCTCCGCGCGGTCGGACAGACCGGCCGACGAGACGTCCAGCAGGATCGCGCGCAGCCGCTGCCCGATGGGCGTGGCGCCGGGCTCGCGGGTGACGACGACCTCGTGGCCCTTGGAGCGGATCCATTCGGCGATGGCCCGCACCTGGGTGGACTTGCCGGCGCCGTCGCCGCCCTCGAAGGCGAGGAAGAAGCCGGTCGCGGCGGGCGTCTGCTCGGGGTCGCCGCCGCGCAGCACGTCCAGCAGGTCGCGGCGGAAGGGGACGCCGTGCCGGTCGTCGGTCTTGCCGAGCACGAGGGCGCCGACGGGCAGCAGCAGCGCCCCGACGAGCATCAGCGTGAAGGCCGCCCCGCCGTGCGCGAAGACGAAGCTGCCGCGCTCCAGCCGGTGCGGCCCGATGGCGGCGGCGAGCAGCGGCGCGGCGACCGCGCCCAGCGCGGCCGTGACGCGCACGACGGCGTGCAGGTGATCGGTCGTACGGGGCCGGCGGGCCTCTTCCGTCTCCTGGTCGAGGAGGGCGTGGCCGGTGTTGGCGGCGATGCCCGCGCAGACGCCGGCGAGCAGCACGAGCAGGAGCACCGTCGTGGGGTCGGGCACGAGGCCCGCCGCGAGCAGCGCCAGGCCGGTCAGCGCGATGGACAGCGCGAGCAGGCGGCGCCGGGAGAAGCCGGGGAGCACCTTGACGGCGCTGCGGATGCCGATGACGGGGCCGCCGG
>NZ_JBAMDC010000164.1:0-13841 GCF_036961605.1 Streptomyces sp. KLMMK | reverse complement strand
GGACGCGCCCGGCGCCGCCGAACTCGTCGCGGAGCTGGAGGAACTCGGCGCGAGCGCCACCGTCGTGGCTTGTGACGCGGCCGACCGGGACGCCCTGCGCGCGCTGCTGGCCGCGCACCCGGTCAACGCCGTCGTCCACGCCGCCGGCGTCGGCGACCACGTCATGATCGAGGACTCCGACCCGGCCGGGTTCGCCCGCACGGTGTCGGCGAAGGCGGCGGGCGCGGCCCACCTGGACGAACTGCTGGACGGCCAGGAGCTCGACGCATTCGTCATGTTCTCCTCGGGCGCCGGCATTTGGGGCGGCGCCAGCCAGGCCGCCTACTCGGCGGCCAACGCCTACCTGGACGCCCTCGCCGAGTACCGCCGGGCGCGCGGGCGCACCGCGCTCGCCGTCTCCTGGGGCGGCTGGGCCGAAGGCGGCATGGCCGGCGTCGGCGACGGCGAGGAGATGCTGCGCCGCCGCGGCCTGCCGCCCATGCGGCCCGCCCTCGCGATCTCCGCGCTGCAGCAGGCCCTGGCCGGCGACGAGACCGCCCTGACCGTGGCGGACTTCGACTGGGAGCGGTTCATCGGCCCGTTCACCGTCACCCGCCCCAGCGCTCTGCTCTCCGACGTGCCCGAAGCGCGCCGCTCCCTGGAGGCCCCGGCCTCCGGCGGCGCCGGAGCCGGCAACGCCCTCGCCGCGAAGCTGGCCGGGCTGCCGGCGGGCGAGCAGGACCGCACGCTGGTGGACCTCGTCCGTACCCGCGCGGCCGCCGTGCTCGGCCACGACGGCGCCGCGGCGGTCGAGCCCGGCCGGGCGTTCAACGACCTCGGCTTCGACTCGCTCACCGCCGTCGAACTGCGCAACAAGCTCACGGCCGACACCGGCCTGAAGCTGCCCACCACCCTGGTCTTCGACTACCCGAACGCCACCGCCCTGGCCCGGTTCCTGCGCGCCGGACTGCTCGGTGCGCAGACCGCCGCGCCGCAGGAGCGGAGCGCGGCCGCCGACGGCGACGAGCCCATCGCGATCGTGGCGATGAGCTGCCGCCTCCCCGGCGGCGTCGGCTCGCCCGAGGACCTCTGGCGGCTCGTGATGTCCGGCGGCGACGCCGTCGCGGGCTTCCCCGAGGACCGCGGCTGGGACATCGAGGACCTCTACGACCCCGACCCGGGCGTCCCGGGCAAGACGTACGCGCGCGACGGCGGCTTCCTCTACGACGCGGGCGACTTCGACGCCGCGCTGTTCGGGATCTCGCCGCGCGAGGCGCTCGCGATGGACCCGCAGCAGCGCCTGCTGCTGGAGGCCTCGTGGGAGGCGTTCGAGCGGGCCGGCATCGACCCGGCCTCCCTGAAGGGCAGCCGCACGGGCGTGTTCGTCGGCATGTCCTACCAGGGCTACGGCGCCGGCCTCCCGCAGGTCCCCGAAGGCGTCGAGGGACACCTGCTCACCGGCAGCGCCGCGAGCGTCGTCTCCGGGCGCGTGGCCTACTCGTTCGGCCTGGAGGGCCCGGCCGTCACCGTCGACACGGCCTGCTCGTCGTCGCTGGTCGCGCTGCACCTGGCCATCCAGTCGCTGCGCAACGGCGAGAGCACGATGGCCGTCGCGGGCGGTGTGAACGTCATGGCCGTACCGGCCGCGTTCGTGGAGTTCAGCCGGCAGCGCGGGCTGTCCGCCGACGGCCGCTGCAAGGCCTTCGGCGCCGGCGCGGACGGCACCGGCTGGGCGGAGGGCGTGGGTGTGGTGCTCGTCGAGCGCCTCAGCGACGCCGTGCGCCACGGCCACGACGTCCTCGCGGTCGTGCGGGGCAGCGCGGTCAACCAGGACGGCGCGTCCAACGGCCTGACCGCCCCCAACGGCCCGGCGCAGCAGCGCGTGATCCGGCAGGCCCTGGCCTCCGCCGGGCTCACCGAGGCCGACGTCGACGTGGTGGAGGCGCACGGCACGGGCACCGCGCTCGGCGACCCCATCGAGGCGCAGGCCCTGCTGGCGACGTACGGTCAGGACCGCTCCGAGGACGAGCCGCTGTGGCTGGGCTCGCTGAAGTCCAACATCGGTCACGCCCAGGCGGCGTCCGGCGTCGCCGGTGTGATCAAGATGGTGATGGCGATGCGGCACGGAGTGCTGCCGCGGACGCTGCACGCGGACGAGCCGACGCCGCACGTGGACTGGTCGGCGGGCGCCGTGCGGCTCCTGACCGAGGCCGTCGACTGGCCCGGGTCCGGCCGTCCGCGCCGCGCCGGCATCTCCTCCTTCGGCGTCAGCGGCACCAACGCCCACACGATCATCGAGCAGGCCCCGGAAGCGGAGCCGGCCGCCGTCGCACCGGTCGAGGTCGCCTCGCCGGCCGTGCCGTGGGTGCTGTCCGGCAAGTCCGAGGCCGCGCTGCGCGCCCAGGCCGAGCGCCTGCTGGCCCTCACCGCGGACGGCACCGGGCCGTCCCTCACCGACGCCGGCTTCTCCCTGGCCACCACCCGGGCCGCCCTGGAGCACCGCGCCGCCGTGGTCGGAGCCGACCGCGGCCGGATCGCCGAGGGCCTGCGGGCCCTGGCGTCGGGGGCGCCCGCTCCCGGCGTCGTCCTCGGCCGCGCCGACGCCGGCCAGGTCGGCTTCCTCTTCTCCGGGCAGGGCTCCCAGCGGCCCGGCATGGGACGGGAACTCCACGAGGCGTTCCCGGTCTTCGCCGAGGCCTACGACCAGGTGTGCGCACACCTCGACCGGCACCTCGACCGGCCGCTGCGGGACGTGGCCTTCGGCGAGAGCGGCCACGAGGACGGCGACGCGCTGAACCGCACCGCCTTCACCCAGCCCGCCCTGTTCGCGCACGAGGTCGCGATCCACCGCCTGCTGGAGTCGTGGGGCGTACGCCCGGACTACCTGGCCGGTCACTCCGTCGGCGAGATCGCCGCGGCCCACGTGGCCGGGGTCCTGTCCCTGGAGGACGCGGCCACGCTGGTGACGGCCCGCGCCCGCCTGATGCAGGCGCTGCCCTCCGGCGGCGCGATGGTCGCCGCCCAGGCCACCGAGGACGAGGTCCTGCCGCTCCTCACCGGCGCCGTGAGCATCGCCGCGGTCAACGGCCCCTCGTCGGTGGTGATCTCCGGTGACGAGGACGCCGTGACGGCCGTCGCCGAGGACCTCGCCCGGCAGGGCCGCAAGACCTCCCGGCTCACCGTGAGCCACGCGTTCCACTCGCCGCTGATGGACCCCATGCTGGAGGACTTCGCCCGCGTCGTCGGCGGACTGCGCTTCGAGAAGCCGGCCGTCCCGGTCGTCTCCAACGTGACCGGCGAGCTCATCGACGCGTACACGGCGGACTACTGGGTGCGGCACGTCCGCGAGGCCGTGCGCTTCGCCGACGGCATCCGCACCCTGGGCGACCTGGGCGTCACCACGTTCGTGGAGGTCGGCCCCGGCGGCGTGCTCAGCGGCATGGCCCAGGGCTGCCTGGACGGCGCGGTCACCGTACCCGCCGTACGGCCCGGCGGCCCCGAGCCCGAGGCGATCACCGGCGCCGTCGCGCAGCTCCACGTGCACGGCGTCCCCGTCGACTGGCACGCGTTCTTCGCCGGCCGCGGCGCCCGGCGCGCGGACCTGCCGACCTACGCCTTCCAGCACCAGAGGTACTGGCTGGAGACCGTCGCCCCCACCGTCGCCGCCGCGACCGACGCCGTGGAGGCGGGCTTCTGGGAGACGGTGGAGCGCGAGGACGCCCAGTCCCTGGCCACCACCCTCGACCTGCCCGCCGAGCACCTGGACGCGGTGCTGCCCCGGCTGTCCGCGTGGCGCCGGCAGCAGCGCCGGGAGTCCGCGGTGGAAGGCTGGTCCTACCGCGCGGTCTGGAAGCCGCTGAGCGGTCTGCGGACGCACGAACTGCCGGGCGACTGGCTGTTCCTGGTCACCGGGGAGACCGAGTGGACCGCCGCCGTCGCCGACGGCCTCACGGCCCGCGGGGCCCGGCTGATCCCGGTCGTGGTCGACGCGGCCGCCGACCGCGGCACGCTGCTGCGGCAACTCGGCGACGCGGCCGGCAGCACACCGCTCGACGGCGTCATCTCCCTGCTCGGCACCGACGAGCGGCCCCACCCCGCGCACCCCGCCCTCTCCGCCGGCACCGCGCTGACCCTCGCGCTCGTCCAGGCACTGGGCGACGCCGGGATCGACGCCCCGCTGTGGGCGCTGACCAGGTCCGCGATGTCCACCGGCCGTTCGGACGCGGCGCCGAGCGCCGCCCAGAACGCCGTCTGGGGCCTCGGCCGGGTCGCCGCGCTGGAGCACGCGCAGCGCTGGGGCGGTCTCGTCGACCTCCCGGAGACGATCGACGACCGGGTCGCCGGCCGCCTCGCCGCGGTGCTCGGCCAGTCGGCCGAGGACCAGGTCGCGATCCGCGACCGCGGCGTGTTCGGCCGCAGGCTCTCCCACGCCGCCGCCCGCCGGAACGGCCGGGCCGGGCAGCAGTGGTCGCCGCGCGGCACCGTACTGATCACCGGTGGTACGGGTGCGCTGGGCGGGCACGTCGCCCGCTGGCTCGCCGGTGCCGGAGCCGAACACCTGGTGCTGACCAGCCGCCGCGGTCCCGACGCCGCCGGCGCAGCCGCCCTCAAGGCCGAACTGGAGGAGGCGGGCGTCCGCGTGACCGTCGCCGCCTGCGACGTGGCCGACCGCGAGGCCCTGGCCGCGCTGCTCGCCGAGCACCCGGTGAACGCCGTCGTCCACACGGCCGGCGTGGACCACCTGGAGCCGCTGGACTCCATGACGCCGGGCGCCTTCGCCGGCGTGCTGTCCGCGAAGGCAGCCGGCGCCCTGCACCTCGACGCCCTGCTCGCGGACCGGGAGCTCGACGCCTTCGTGCTCTTCTCCTCCATCGCGGGCCTGTGGGGCAGCGGCTACCAGGCCGCCTACGCGGCGGCCAACGCCCTGCTCGACGGGCTCGCCGAACGACGGCGCGCCCGGGGCCTGACCGCCACCGCCGTGGCCTGGGGTCCGTGGGCCGGCGGCGGCATGGCCGAGAGTGACGGCGCGGACGAACGACTGCGCCGCCGCGGCCTGATCCCGATGCCCGCCGCCCTCGCCGTGGCCGGCCTCCGGCAGGCGCTGGACTCCGGCGAACCGACCGTGACCGTGGCCGACATCGACTGGGACCGCTTCCTCCCGCCGTTCACCGTGGGCCGCCCGAGCGCACTGCTCGGCGACCTCCCGGAGGCCGAGCGGATCCTCGGCGCCGGCGACCCCGCCGGCGAGCCCGGCACGACCGCCGCCTCGCCGTTGGCCGCCCGCCTCGCCGGGATGCCCGAGACCGAGCAGCACACCCTGCTGGTCGAGCTCGTCCGCACCCATGCGGCGGCTGTCCTCGGCCACAACGGCGCCGGCGAGGTCGAGGCCGACCGGGCGTTCAAGGACCTGGGCTTCGACTCCCTGACCGCCGTCGAACTGCGCAACAAGCTCAACGCCGAGACCGGCCTCGCCCTGCCGCCCACCCTGGTCTTCGACTACCCCAACGCCCACGCACTCGCCCGGCAGCTGCGCACCGAGATCACCGGCCTCGCCGCCGCGGCCGCACCGGAGACGGCCACCGCCGCGGCCGAGGACGACGACCCCATCGCGATCGTCGGCATGGCCTGCCGCTACCCGGGTGGAGTGCGCTCGCCCGAGGACCTGTGGCAGCTGGTGGTCTCCGGTGGCGACGCCGTGGGGGAGTTCCCCGCGGACCGCGGCTGGGACGTGGACGGCATCTACGACCCGGACCCGGACGCGTCCGGCAAGACGTACACCCGCCGCGGCGGATTCCTCTACGAGGCCGGGGAGTTCGACCCCGCATTCTTCGGGATCAGCCCGCGTGAGGCCGTCGCCATGGACCCGCAGCAGCGCCTGCTGCTGGAGACCACGTGGGAGACGTTCGAGCGGGCCGGCATCGACGCGGACTCGGTGCGGGGGAGCCGCACCGGAGTCTTCGTCGGCTCCGGCTATCAGGACTACGCCGCCCAGGCGTTCCACGCCGTCGACGACTCCGAGGGCTTCTTCGGCACCGGCAACTCCGCGAGCATCATGTCCGGCCGCATCGCCTACACCCTCGGTCTGGAGGGCCCGGCCGTCACCGTCGACACGGCGTGCTCGTCGTCGCTCGTGGCCCTGCACTGGGCGGTCCAGGCCCTGCGCAGCGGCGAGTGCTCCATGGCACTGGCCGGCGGCGTGATGGTCATGTCCACCCCGCGGGCCTTCGTGGAGTTCAGCCGCCAGCGGGGCCTGGCCCCCGACGGCCGCTGCAAGGCGTTCGGCGCCGGGGCCGACGGCACCGGCTGGGCCGAAGGCGTCGGCATGCTGCTGGTGGAGCGGCTCTCCGACGCCCGCCGCAACGGGCACCAGGTCCTGGCCGTCGTCCGCGGCAGCGCCATCAACCAGGACGGTGCCTCCAACGGCCTGACCGCGCCCAACGGGCCCGCGCAGCAGCGCGTCATCCGCCAGGCCCTCACCACCGCCGGCCTCACCGCCGCCGACATCGACGCGGTGGAGGCGCACGGCACCGGCACCCGGCTCGGCGACCCGATCGAGGCGCAGGCGCTGCTCGCGACGTACGGGCAGGAGCGGCCCGAGGGGCAGCCGCTGTGGCTGGGCTCGCTGAAGTCCAACATCGGTCACGCCCAGGCCGCCGCCGGTGTCGGCGGCATCATCAAGATGGTCATGGCGATGCGCCACGGCGTCCTGCCGCAGACCCTGCACGTCGACGAGCCGACTCCGCACGTGGACTGGTCGGCAGGTGACGTACGGCTGCTGACCGAGGCCATGGACTGGCCGGAGTCGGACCGCCCGCGCCGCGCCGCGATCTCGTCGTTCGGTGTCAGCGGCACCAACGCCCACACGATCATCGAGCAGGCCCCGGCCTTCGACGCGGAGCCCGCAGAGGCCCCGGCCCCGGTCCCGGCCCTGCTGCCGTGGGTGCTCTCCGCCAAGAGCAGCGCAGCCCTGCGCGATCAGGCGCGACGACTGCTGTCCTTCGTGAAGGACGGCATGTCACCGGCCGATGTCGGCTTCTCGCTGGCCACCACCCGCAGCACCCTGCGCCACAGGGCGGCGGTCGTCGGCGAGAGCTGTGACGACTTCCGGCGCGGACTGGGCTACCTGGCCGCCGGAATGCCGTCGCCCGCCGTCGTCCAGGGCCGGCCGGGAGGCAAGGCCGGGTTCCTGTTCTCCGGTCAGGGTTCGCAGCGCATCGGCATGGGGCGTGAGCTGTACGAGGCGTTCCCCGTCTTCGCCGATGCGTACGACGAGGTGTGCGCGCGTCTGGATGCCCCGGTCGACGTCGACTCCGAGGACCTCGACCGGACGGGTTCGACGCAGCCCGCTCTCTTCGCGATCGAGGTGGCGCTGTTCCGGCTCCTCGAATCCTGGGGCGTCCGGCCGGATTACGTGGCCGGTCACTCCGTGGGCGAGATCGCGGCCGCGCACGTGGCGGGTGTGCTGTCGCTCGACGACGCGGCGAAGCTCGTGCCGGCGCGCGCCGCGCTGATGCAGGCCCTGCCCGCGGGCGGTGCGATGGTGGCGGTCCAGGCGACCGAGGACGAGGTGCTCCCGCACCTGAGCGAGCACGTCGGCATTGCGGCGATCAACGGGCCTCAGTCCGTGGTGATTTCCGGTGCCGAGGACAGCGTGCTGGAGATCGCCGAGGTCTTCACGCAGCTGGGTCGGAAGACCTCCCGGCTGAAGGTCAGCCACGCGTTCCACTCGCCGTTGATGGACCCGATGCTGGAGGACTTCGCCGCGGTCGTGGGCGGTCTGTCCTTCAGTGAGCCGCGGATTCCGGTGGTGTCCAACCTGACCGGTCGTCTCGCGGAGCCGTACACGCCGGAGTACTGGGTCCGGCACGTCCGCGAAGCGGTCCGTTTCGCCGATGGTGTGCAGACCCTGCACGACCTGGGCGTGACCACCTTCGTGGAGATCGGTCCCGGCGGCGTCCTCAGCGGAATGGCGCAGGGCTGCCTGGACGAGGCCGTCACCGTGCCCGTCCTGCGCGCCGACCGCCCCGAGCGGCAGGCCGTCGTCACGGCCCTGGCGCACCTGCACACGCACGGCGTCCCCGTGGACTGGAGCACGTTCTTCCCCGGTACCCGGACCGTCGACCTGCCGACGTACGCGTTCCAGCACGAGCGGTACTGGGTGGACGCGCCGGAAGCCGCTGCTGCGGCGGCGGTCGCGGACCCGGTGGACGCGGAGTTCTGGGAGACCGTCGAGCGCGAGGACCTGCAGGCCCTCGCCGGCACCCTCGACATCCGTGCCGAGGACACGTTCAGTGACGTCCTGCCGAGGCTGTCGTCGTGGCGACGGCAGCGCAAAGAGCAGTCCACCGTGGACGGCTGGCGCTACGGCATCGCCTGGAAAGGGATCCCCGACCCCCAGAGCCCGGCCGACCGGAACGGTGTATGGCTGGTTCCGGTCAGCGCTGCGCAGCTCGGCGACGACTGGGTCACCGCCTGCCTGCGCGGGCTGACCGACCGCGGCCTGGCTCCGCTGCCGGTCCCGGTCGAGCCGGCCACCGGCCGTGCGGACCTGGCCGCGCAGCTCGCCGCGGCAGCCGGTGACGAGCCCGTGGCGGGCGTCCTGTCCCTGCTCGCCGTCGACGGCGAGCCCGCCCCGGCGGCCGAAGGCCTGACCACCGGCGTCGCGCTGTCCGTCCTGCTCGTCCAGGCCCTGGGCGACGCGGGCGTCGGCGCCCCGCTGTGGTGCGCGACCCGGAACGCCATGGGCGTCGGCCCCGCCGACGAGGTGGCGGACCCCTTCCAGTCCCAGGTCTGGGGCCTGGGCCGGGTGGCGGCGCTGGAGCACGCGCAGCGCTGGGGTGGTCTCGTCGACCTGCCGGAGACGATCGACGACCGGGTCTCCGGTCGCCTCGTCGCGGTGCTCGGCCAGTCGGCCGAGGACCAGGTCGCGATCCGCGACCGCGGCGTGTTCGGGCGACGTCTGTCCCGGCTGCCCGCGGGCCGGACCGGCCGGTCCTGGACACCGCGCGGCACGGTGCTGATCACGGGGGGTACGGGTGCGCTGGGCGGCCATGTCGCCCGCTGGCTGGCGGGTGCGGGCGCCGGACACCTGGTGCTCACCAGCCGCCGGGGCACCGACGCTCCCGGCGCGGCCGGCCTCCGCAGCGAACTGGAGGCGCTGGGCGCCCGGGTGACGATCGCCGCCTGTGACGTGGCCGACCGCGACGCGGTCTCCGCGCTGCTCGCCGAGCACCCGGTGAACGCCGTCGTCCACACGGCCGGCACCGCCGAGGCGGGCATGCTCGCCGAGACCGATCTCGGCGACTTCGCGGCGACGGTCGCCGCGAAGGCCCTGGGAGCCGCACACCTCCACGAACTGCTCGGGGACCGGGAACTGGACGCATTCGTCCTCTTCTCCTCCATCTCCGGCGTGTGGGGAGGCGGCGGGCAGGCCGCGTACTCGGCCGCGAACGCCTTCCTCGACGGCCTGGCGCAGCACCGGCGGGCCCGGGGCCTCGCCGCGACCGCGATCGCCTGGGGCCCGTGGGGCGAGGGCGGCATGGTCGCCGACGCCGGGGACGAGGAGCGGCTGCGGCAGCGCGGCCTGACCGTGCTGCGGCCGGACCGGGCGATCTCCGCGCTGCACGGTGCGCTGAGCGACGGCGACGGCGCGGTCACCGTGGCGGACGTGGACTGGGAGCGGTTCGTCGTCCCGTTCACCGTCAGCAGGCCGAGCGTGCTGCTGAGCGAGCTGCCCGAGGTCAGGGACGCCCTGGCCGACGAGCCCGCCGGGCAGGACGCGGAGCCGTCCGCGCTGAAGGAGAAGCTGTCCGGGCTGTCCGGGGACGAACAGCAACGCCTGCTCGTGGACACGGTCCGCGCGCACGCGGCGGCCGTCCTCGGCCACAGCGACTCGGTGGCGGTGGAACCGGACCTGGCGTTCCGGGACCTCGGCTTCGACTCCCTCACGGCGGTCGAGCTGCGCAACCTGCTCACCGCCGACACCGGCCTGACCCTGCCCGCGACCCTGGTCTTCGACCACCCGACGCCCGAGGCCGTCGCCCGGTACCTGCGGAGCGAACTCGCCGGCGGTACGGGCCCGGACGAGGCGTCGGTCTTCAGCGAACTGGACCGCCTGGAGTCGGTGATCTCGACGGCCGCCTCCGCCGAGGAGACGGTCCGGTCGGGGGTGCGGAGGCGCCTGCAGGAGCTGCTGACCCTGGTGAACTCCGCCGGGGAACAGGGAGCGGAATCCGCCGACGCACAGCGGCAGCTCCAGGACGCGACGATCGACGACATCTTCGATCTGATCGATCAAGATCTAGAAAATTCCTAGTTCTTGGCGCTCTACCTTTAACGACAGCCGAGGACGGACGGGGCGGATGAGCAGCAACGAAGACAGGCTTCTCGAGTATCTCAAGCGCGTCACCGGGGACCTCCGACAGGTCCGGGAGCGCCTGCGCGAGGTCGAGGAGAAGGACCAGGAACCCATCGCGATCGTCGGCATGGCCTGCCGGTATCCGGGCGGCGTGCGCTCGCCGGAGGACCTGTGGCAGCTGGTGGTCTCCGGTGGCGACGCGGTCGGGGAGTTCCCCGCGGACCGGGGCTGGGACGTGGAGGGCATCTACGACCCGGACCCGGAGGCGCCGGGCAGGACCTACGCGCGGCACGGTGGATTCCTCTACGAGGCGGGGGAATTCGACCCGGGGTTCTTCGGGATCAGCCCGCGTGAGGCCGTGGCGATGGATCCGCAGCAGCGGTTGCTGCTGGAGGCCACGTGGGAGACGTTCGAGCGGGCCGGCATCGACGCGGAGTCGGTGCGGGGGAGCCGCACCGGAGTCTTCGTCGGCTCCGGCTACCAGGACTACGTCAACCTCCTGCTCGGCGTGGCCGGCGAGGCCTCCGACGGCCACGTCGGGACCGGCAACTCGGCCAGCGTGATGTCCGGCCGCATCGCCTACACCTTCGGCCTGGAGGGACCGGCGGTCACCGTCGACACGGCCTGCTCGTCGTCGCTGGTGGCGCTCCACTGGGCGATCCAGGCGCTGCGCGGCGGCGAGTGCTCGATGGCGCTGGCCGGCGGTGTCCAGGTCATGACCACGCCCACCGCGTTCGTCGAATTCAGCCGCCAGCGCGGACTGGCACCGGACGGACGGTGCAAGCCGTTCGCCGCCGGGGCGGACGGCACGGGCTGGGCCGAGGGTGTCGGCATGCTGCTGGTGGAGCGGCTCTCGGACGCCCGCCGCAACGGGCACCGGGTCCTGGCCGTCGTCCGCGGCAGCGCCGTCAACCAGGACGGCGCCTCCAACGGCCTGACCGCGCCGAACGGGCCCGCGCAGCAGCGGGTCATCCGCCAGGCCCTGGCCTCGGCCGGCCTGTCTCCCGCCCAGATCGACGCGGTGGAGGCGCACGGCACGGGAACCCGGCTGGGGGACCCGATCGAGGCGCAGGCCCTGCTGGCCACGTACGGCCGCGAGCGGCCCGAGGGCCGGCCGCTGTGGCTGGGTTCGCTGAAGTCCAACATCGGGCACTCGCAGGCTGCTGCGGGCGTCGGCGGGATCATCAAGATGGTCATGGCGATGCGTCACGGCGTCCTGCCGCAGACCCTGCACGTCGACGAGCCGACCCCGCACGTGGACTGGACGGCCGGTGACGTCCGCCTGCTGACGGATGCCGTCGCCTGGCCGGAGTCCGACCACCCGCGCAGGGCCGCCGTCTCGTCCTTCGGCGTCAGCGGCACCAACGCCCACACCATCATCGAACAGGCCCCGGCCTTCGACGAGGAGCCCGCCGGGGCTCCCGCCGCCGGCCCCCTGGCCTGGGTGCTCTCCGCCAAGAGCGACGAGGCGCTGCAGGCCCAGGCGGCCGCGCTGCTGCCCGTCGCCGAAGGTGACGTATCGTCGGCGGACGTCGGACTGTCGCTGGCCACGACCCGGGCGGCCCTGCGCCACCGGGCCGCGGTGGTGGGGGAGGGCCGTGAGGAACTCCTGCACGGTCTGCGGGACTTGGCCGCCGGAGCCCCGTCGCCCGGTGTGCTGCTGGGGCGCCCCGCCGGTGGAAAGACCGGGTTCCTCTTCTCCGGTCAGGGCTCGCAGCGCATCGGCATGGGCCGTGAGCTGTACGAGGCGTTCCCCGTCTTCGCCGAGGCCTACGACGAGGTGTGCGCGCATCTGGACGCGCCCGTCGACGTCGATGCCGAAACGCTTCACCAGACCGGGTGCACCCAGCCCGCGCTGTTCGCCGTGGAGGTGGCGCTGTTCCGGCTCCTCGCATCCTGGGGGGTCCGGCCCGACTTCGTCGGGGGCCACTCCGTGGGCGAGATCGCGGCGGCGCACGTGGCCGGCGCGCTCTCACTGAAGGACGCGGCGAAGCTCGTGTCCGCCCGTGCCGCGCTGATGCAGGCGCTGCCCGCGGGCGGTGCGATGGTGGCGGTCCAGGCCACCGAGGACGAGGTCCTTCCGCACCTCACCGACGGGGTGAGCATCGCCGCGGTCAACGGACCGCGGTCGGTGGTGATCTCCGGTGACGAGACAGCGGCCCTGAACATCGCAGCGGTCTTCACCGAGCAGGGGCGCAAGACCTCCCGTCTGAAGGTCAGCCATGCCTTCCACTCGCCGCTGATGGACCCGATGCTGGAGGACTTCGCCGAGGTCGTCCGGGGCCTGTCCTTCAGCGCACCGCAGCTCCCGGTCGTCTCCAACGTCACGGGGCGGATCGTCGAGGCGTACACGGCCGAGTACTGGGTCCGCCACGTCCGCGAGGCGGTCCGCTTCGCCGACGGCGTGCAGACCCTGCACGACCTGGGCGTGACCACCTTCGTGGAGATCGGCCCCGGCGGCGTCCTGAGCGGGATGACCCAGGGCTGCCTGGACGACGGCGCGGTCACCGTCCCCGTCCTGCGCGCCGACCGCTCCGAGCGACAGGCCCTCGTCACGGCCCTCGCACAGCTGCACACCCATGGCGTCGCCGTGGACTGGAGCGTGTTCTTCTCCGGCGCCCGGACGACCGATCTGCCGACGTACGCGTTCCAGCACGAGCGGTACTGGGTGGACGCTCCGGAAGCCGCTGACGCGACGGCGGATCCGGTGGAAGCGGAGTTCTGGGACACCGTCGAGCGCGAGGATCTGGAGGCGCTCGCCGGCACCCTGGACATCCGTGCCGAGGACGCGTTCAGCGATGTGCTGCCGCGCCTGTCGTCGTGGCGGCGGCAGCGCAAGGAGCAGTCCGCGTCCGAAGCCTGGCGCTACTGCGAATCGTGGAAGCGCCTGGGCGAGCCCGCTCCGGCCGGACTCGGCGGCACCTGGCTGCTGGCCGTGCCGGAGGAGGACAACGAGCAGGTCGCCGCGGTCCGTACCGCGCTCACCGCCCGCGGCGCCGATGTGCAGACCCTGGCTGTCGGCGCGGCGAGCGACCGCGACGGCCTGGCCCGGGAGCTGAACGGGCTCGGACCGGTCGACGGCGTGCTCTCCCTGCTCCTCACCGACGACCCCGTGCTGCCCACCCTGCTGCTCGTCCAGGCCCTGGGCGACGCGGGCGTCGACGCACCGCTGTGGTGCCTCACCTCCGGCGCGGTGGCCGTCAGCGGCTCCGACGCCGTACGCAACGCACGGCACACCCAGGTCTGGGGCCTGGGCCGCACGGTCGCCCTGGAACTGCCCCGGCGCTGGGGCGGCCTGATCGACCTGCCGGAGACCGTCGACGACCGGACCGCCGCACGCCTCGCCGGAGTGCTGGCACAGGCGCAGGCGGGCGGGTGGGACGAGGACCAGCTCGCGGTCCGCGCCTCCGGAGTCTTCGCCCGGCGGCTCGCCCACGCGCCGGCCCGCCCGGCCACCCGCCACTGGCAGCCCCGGGGCACCGTCCTGATCACCGGCGGTACGGGT
>NZ_JBAMDC010000163.1:0-13853 GCF_036961605.1 Streptomyces sp. KLMMK | reverse complement strand
CCTGGTGGCGCTCGGCAGCCCCGGCATGCGCGCCGACTCGGCGGCCGGGCTGCACACCGGTGCCCGCGTCTGGGCCGCCGCGCGCAACTCCTCGGACTGGATAGGCAACGTCCCCAACGTCGACCTCTTCGGCCTCGGCCACGGCACCGACCCCACGTCCCCGGAGTTCGGCGCCCGCGTCGTCCCCACCCACGGCGCCCACGGCCACACCGGCTACTTCGCCCCCGGCACGGACTCCCTGCGCAACTTCGCCGACATCGCCCTCGGCGCCTACGCCTCGGTCCGCTGAACGGCCCGGTCCGCGGGGGCTACGGCTCCCTCGCCGGGGGAGCGGCGCGCAGCACCGCGTCGAGCAGCCCGGGGAAGCGTGCGTCGAGGTCCTCGCGGCGCAGTGAGACGGCCTTCGAGCGGCCCGCTTTGTGCTCGCGCGTGATGCCGGATTCGCGCAGCACCCGCCAGTGGTGCGTGGCCGTGGCCTTGGTGATCTCCAGCGGAAGGCTGCCGCAGGTGCGTTCCCCGGGCGAGGCGTCGAGCTCGCGCACGATCCCCAGCCGCACCGGATTTCCCAGGGCGGACAGGACGTCCTCGACGAGCAGCTGATCGCGGTCGGGGTGGTAGGTGGCCATGAGGACGATCGTACGACGGATTTCGTACCGAGGAAGGTTCGACTGTACGGTTTTATTCGTACTGTCGTATGTGAGCATCCCGGAAGGTGTCATGCCCCCCACCCCTGTCTCCAGCCCCACCCCCGTCGCCGTCGTCACCGCCGCAGCCTCCGGCATCGGCCGCGGCATGGCCTCCGAGCTCGCGGCCGCAGGTCACCGGCTCGTCCTTCTCGACATCGACGGCGCCGTCCACGATCTGGCCCGCGAGCTGGGCGGCAGTGCGGTGACCGGCTCGCTCACCGACCCCGGCGACCTGGCACGCCTCGTCGACCACGCCCTGGAGCGCCACGGCCGCATCGACGCCGTCGTCAACGGAGCCGGTCACGCGAGGAACGACGCGCTGCTGGAGGTCACCGACCAGGACTGGCACGACGGGCTCGACATGCTCTTCCTCGGCGTCGTCCGCATGGCGCGCCTCGTCACGCCGCACATGGAGCGGGCCGGAGGCGGCGCCTTCGTCAACCTCTCCTCGTACACGGCCTTCGAGCCGCTCGGCATGATCCCGGTCAACTCCAGCCTGCGGGCCGCGCTCACGAGCTTCACCAAGCTGTACGCGGACCGGTACGCGGCCAAAGGCATCAGGATGAACAGCATCCTGCCGGGCTACGTCGACAGCTGGCCCGAGCAGCCCGAATTCCTCGCGCGCATCCCCGCGGGCCGGTACGCCACCGCCGCGGAGGTGGGCAAGCTGGCCGCGTTCCTCGTCTCGGACGCTGCCGCGTACATCAACGGGGAATCCATCCGCATCGACGGCGGGGCGGGCCGTTCGCTCTGATTCCGCACCCCGGCCCATGGAGAAAAACCGCCAAGGTTTCTTTGCAAAGAAACCTTGGCGGTCTAGGGTGCGGGGAATGACCGATGCCGTTCTCGATGCCAAGGGCCTGCGCGCCCTGGCACACCCCGTACGCGTGCAACTCGTCGGACTGCTGCGGATGCACGGCCCGTCGACGGCCACCCGGCTCGCCGAGCGCCTCGGCCTGGCCTCCGGGGCGACCAGCTACCACCTCCGGCAGCTCGCCGCCGCGGGCTTCGTCGCGGAGGACACCTCGCTGGGCAACGCCCGCGAGCGCTGGTGGCGCGCCGTCCACGAGAACACCGTGATCGACAACGCAGACGTAGCCGAGCAGGAGCCCGAGGCCATGCTCGGCTACGTCCAGGGCATCGTGGCCGCCCACACCCTGCGTACCCAGCTGGCCGTCGCCGCGTACCCGGCCCTGCCGAAGTCCTGGCGGGACGCGTTCGACCTGAGCGACTGGAGCCTGCGGCTCACTCCGCAGGAAGCCGTCGAGCTGTCGGGCGAGCTCCGAGCGGTCGTCGAGCGCTACCGGCAGCACGCACCCGGCGCCGGCGCCCCTTCCGGTAGCGAGCACGTCTCGCTCATCCTGCACCTCCTGCCCGACTCCGCAGCGGCGGAGGGCGCCCCAGAAGACGGCGCGGACGGGCAGGGGGAGTCATGACGCCGCCGGCCCCGCGGCGCGGCCGGATACCGGGCCGTCTGCCGTACCCCCGGCGCCCGGGCGGAGCCCCCGACGCCCCTTGCCCGGGTCGCAGTATCCGCCCGCTCGCCGGAGTCCTCACGGCAATGGCCGTCTCTTTGACGGGCACGCGCGTCTCGGCGGTCGCCCTGCCGTGGTTCGTGCTCGTCACCACCGGCAGCGCCGCGCAGACCGGACTCGTCGCCTTCTGCGAGATGACCCCGTACGTCCTGGTCAAGATGTTCACCGGCCCCCTGGTCGACCGCGTCGGACCGCGCGTCGTCTCCTGGACGACCGACACCCTCAGCGCCGCCGCTGCCGCGTTGATCCCCCTGCTCCACGCCCTGGATCTGCTGTCGTTCTGGCTGTTGCTCGGCCTAGTCGCGGTGATCGGTGCCGCGCGCGGTCCCGGCGACCTGGCCAAGGAGATCATGGTGCCGGAGGCGGCGGAGTACAGCGGCGTCTCTCTGCAACGGGCGACCGGCCTCTCCGGCGTCACCGAGCGCCTCGCTTCCACGGTCGGTCCGGCGGCCGGCGGTGCGCTGGTGGCGCTGCTCGGGCCGATGGCCGGCCTGGTCGTCAACGCCGTCTGCTTCGCCCTGGGTTCCCTCGTGATCGCGCTCGTGCTCCCGCGGGGCACGGGTCTCGCGGTCCCGTCCGGCGACGCGCCCACGGACGGCGGGGCAGGCGAACCGGCAGGCTATTGGCGCCGTTTCGGCGAAGGCTTCGCCTTCCTGCGCGGGGAACCCCTGCTGCTCACGATCATCGTCACGGTCGGCGTCACCAACCTCCTCGACGCGGGCTTCATGGCCGTCCTCGTCCCCGTGTGGGCCGAGGGATCCGGCGGCGGACCCGCGGCCATCGGTCTCACCAGCAGCGCGGCGGGGATCGCGGCCGTCTGCGGCAGCCTCGTGGCCGCCGCGCTCGCCCACCGGCTGCGCCGCCGCCCCGTGTTCTTCGCGGGCTTCCTGCTCGCGGGAGCACCGAGGTTCGTGGTGCTGGCCTGCGAAGCGCCGTTGTGGGTGGTGCTCGTGGTGTTCGCGGTCGGCGGTTTCGGCGGCGGCTTCCTCAACCTCATTCTCAGTGCCGTGTCCTTCGAGCGGGTGCCGCGCGCTCTGCTGGGCCGGGTGCGCGCGCTGGGCGACTCCCTGGCCTGGGCAGGCATCCCCCTCGGCGGCCTGCTCGCCGGACTCGCCGTCACCTCCGCCGGCCCGGTGCCCGTCCTCCTGGCGGGCGGCGCGGTGTACTTCCTCACCACCAACCTGGCCGCGCTGCGTCCGGAGTGGCGCGGGATGGACCGTCGGCGCGGCGCCCGTACCCCTCGCGAAGTGCCGGAGGACGCCGCCGTGTGAAGTTGATCATTTCCGACCTGAGGCGGATGGCAGGAGTGTCACGGTCGCATAACGTGATGATCATGTTGTGGAAATCGCGGAAGACATCGCGGCGGTCCTTCGTGGCCGCCGCGCTCCTCGTGGCCTTCGCCGCACCCCAGATGACCGCCGTGGCCGCGGCGGCGGAACGGGCCCCCGGGCCGGCGGCGCCCGGGACCCCGGCCGAGGTGCCGGCGCCGACGGGCAAGTCGCCCGTCGGGACGAAGACCCTGCACCTCGTCGACACCTCGCGCCCCGACCCCTGGAAGCCCGCCGCCGGCAAGCGGCAGCTCATGGTCTCGCTCTGGTATCCGGCGCGGCACCAGGGCGACCGGAACGCCCCTTACGTGTCGAAGGAGCTGTCCAAGGCGGTCGTCGGCATGGAGGAGCTCGCCGGCGTCCGCACGAACGCGACGCTGGGCGCCGAGCCCGCCCGCAAGCCCCGGCCGCTGGTGGTCCTTTCGCCGGGCTTCGGGATGAGCCGGCTGACGCTCACCGCGCTTGGCGAGGACCTCGCGTCGCGCGGGTACGCGGTGGCCGCGGTCGACCACACCTACGAGGCCCCGGTCGAGTTCCCCGGCGGGCGCATCGAGACCTGTGAGATCTGCGCGAAGCCGGACATGGCCGCCGTCGTGCGGAACCGGGCGAAGGACTTCTCCTTCGTCCTCGACCGGCTGACCGCCCCCGGCAGCCCGCTCGCCGTCGACCGGAGCCGGATCGCCGTGGTCGGCCACTCCATCGGTGGCGCGAGCGCGGTGGAGGCCCTGCGCAGCGACAAGCGCGTGGACGCCGCCGTCAACCTCGACGGCAACTTCCCCACCGACCTGCCCGCCGACGGGCTGAAGAAGCCCGTGATGCTCTTCGGCGCACAGCGGTCCGGCGATGACGCGGAGAACTGGAACAAGAACTGGCAGCGGCTGACGGGCTGGAAGCGCTGGCTCGACGTGCCCGAAGGCGGCCACCTGACGTTCACTGACGCCCCCTGGATCGTGGACCGGTTCGGGATGACCGACCAGATCCCGCCGGACCGGGTCCACGGCGCCTATGGCAGCCTGAAGGGCACCCGCTCGACCGCACTCACCCGCGCGTACGTGAACGCGTTCGTCGACCGGCACCTGCGCGGCACCCCGAGCCCGCTCCTCGACCGGCCGTCCGCGGCCTACCCGGAAGTCAACATCCTCAAGAAGTAGCGCACATCCCGGCCCGGGGGTGGCACCAGTGCCACCCCCGGAACGGATACCAGGGGGGTCGATCGCGGCCGCCCCGCCCGGGAGCATCGAACCGTCACCACGCACCAGGAGGTTCGATGTTCGAGCTCAGGAAATCGCGGCGGACCGTACCGGCGGTCTCCGTACTCTCCGCCGTGTCGGCCGCGCTCGCCGCGGTCGTCGCGGCCGCAGTGCTCCCGGCGGGAGCAGCCGCTGCGCAGCAGGGCGCGCCCGCGCAGCCGCGCCCGGCCGCGGCCGTGACCGTGCCCGAGCGGTACACCTCGCAGAAGCTCGCATGGCAGCCCTGCCCCGAGCTGGCCACCATGGAGTGCGCGGAGATGACCGTCCCGCGCGACTGGCATGCCCCGGACGCCGGCAAGGACCTCACGATCGCCGTGTCCCGCGTGCGGGCGAGCGACCCCGCCCACCGGCGCGGGGTGCTGATGATGGCCGCGGGAGGCCCCGGCGGCAAGGGGCTGCTGCGGCCGGCAGGCGTCGCCCGGAAGGCGCCCGCGATCGGCGCCGTCCACGACATCGTCAGTTTCGACCAGCGCGGTGTCGGCCGGAGCACGCCGCTGCAGTGTCAGACCCAGGACGAACTCGACGCCTTCTTCGCGGGCGACTTCCGCGACCGCTCGCCCGCCGCCGTGCAGCGCGTCGTGGACAACTCCCGCAAGCTCGCCGACGCCTGCCGCGACAAGCACGGCGACCTCCTCCCGTACATCACCACCGAACAGACCGTGCGCGACATGGACCTCTTCCGGGCCCTGCTCGGCGAACGGAAGATCTCCTACTACGGGGCCTCCTACGCGACCATGGTCGGCGCGTACTACGCCACGCTCTTCCCGCAGCGCGTCGAACGCGCCGTCCTGGACAGCAACATAGCCTTCGGCGGCACCTGGGAGGACTTCGAGAAGGGCCAGCCGAAGAGCTTCCAGCGCCGCTTCGAGCAGGACTTCCTGCCCTGGCTCGCGAAGAACGACGCCACCTACCACTACGGCCGCACCGCGGCCGAGGCGAAGGCCACCTGGGAGCGGCGCCGAAGCGCGCTGCGCGACCACCCGCTCAGCCCGGGCGAAGGCAAGAGCAAGTCGCTCGACCCCAACCGCTTCGACAGCGGCACCATCCAGGCGATCTACGATTCCCAGGAGGGCTTCCCGGCCCTCGCGACGGCGCTCGCCGCCCTGGAGCACTGGGGCACGGCGGCCCCCGCCGAGCGGAAGCTCGTCGACACCGTCTTCGGCTCCTACCTGAGCACCAACTTCTTCGCCGAGTTCCTCTCCGTGACCTGCGCCGACACCCCGTGGAACCGCGACACCGGCTCCTGGGTCCGGCGCAGCGCCGAGGACACCGCCAAGTACCCCCTGATGGGTGCCCGAGAGCTCGCCTTCGCCTCCGCGTGCGCGGCGTGGCCCGCCTCCCCGGCGCCGCGCGTCAAGGTCACCGGCAAGGGCCTGCCGCCCGTCCTGATGCTCAACTCCCTGCACGACCCGGCCACGTACTACGAGGCTGCGCAGCGCGCCCACAGGGACCTGCGCGGCTCGCGCCTGGTCACGGCCACCGGCGGCGACCACGGCGTCTACCTGGGCGGCAGCGCCTGCGCCGACAGCATCGTGAACAAGTACCTTCTCTCCGGAGAGCTGCCCGCCCGGGACGTCACCTGCGAGGACGCGCCGCTGCCTGTGCCGGCGGCGAAGTAACCGGAGGCGGGGCCGCCCGCCGCCACCGCGGCCGCAGCAGAGGCGCTACAGCTTGCGCTCCAGCAAATGCGCGGAGAGCGCGACGAGTTCACCGACCGCGCCCTCCGCGAGGCCGGAGCCTTGCAGGCAGTCATGGGCGGCCGCCGCATGCCGGTGCGCCTCCTCCAGAGCGAACTCCCGGCCCCCGGCCGCCTCGACCAAGCCGGCCGCGCGGTCCGCGGCCCCGGCGTCCGGGGGCGTGTCCGGGCCCAGCAGCCGGGCCAGCTCGCGGGCGGCCGCCCCGTCGTCCAGGGCGACGGCCGCCAGCACCGGCAGGGTCTTCTTCCGCCGCAGCAGATCGCCGTGGACCGGCTTGCCCGTCGTCCGCGGGTCGCCCCAGATGCCCAGCAGGTCGTCCACGATCTGGAACGCCGTGCCGAGCCGTCGCCCGGCCTCGGCGAGGGCACCCGTCTGCAGAGGCGGGGCGCCCGCCAGCACCGGTCCCAGGGACAGGGCGCAGCCGAGCAGGGCACCGGTCTTGCGGGCCGCCATCGCCTCGTACTCCGGTATGCCGACCGCCCCCCGCCCCGTCCACGGGCGGTTCTCGAACAGCAGGTCGTCGGCCTGCCCGCGCACCAGCTCGCCCAGGCAGTCGGCCAGGTGCGCCACCGCCCGGCCGGCGTGCTCGCCCCCGGCCTCGGCGACCGTCCGCACGGCCAGCGCGAACAGGGCGTCGCCCGTCAGGACGGCCGGCCCGGTGCCGAACGCCTTCCACGCCGCGGGCCGGTGCCGCCGCCGCTCGTCGCCGTCCATGATGTCGTCGTGCACCAGCGAGAAGGTGTGCACCAGCTCCACGGCCACCGCCGCCTGCACCGCGGTCCCGAGGGGAGCCCCCACCGCCTCCGCGCCGAGCAGGGCGAACGCCTGGCGGACCCCCTTGCCGCCGGGGGACGGGCTCGGCGTGCCGTCGGCCTCGCACCAGCCGAAGGAGAAGGCCGCCATGCGGGCCGGCAGCGGGTGCAGCGTCGCCACGGCGGCTCTGAGCGCGGGTTCGGCCAGCGCGCGTGCGCGGGCGAGCGTCTGGGGAGCGGGGATCCGGAGTGCGGTCTGCGGGGGCACGGGGCCGGCCTGCGTGGGCATGGTCGTTCTCTCTCCTGTCGTGGGCTGCCGCGGAAGGCCCCTGTCGTGGGCTGCTGCCGCGGAAGGACGTGCTGTCAGGCGGCCGGACGGGCCGCCGGGGCCGCCGCCGGCTCCGCCGCCATCCCCAGCTCGGCGCGCGCCGCCTCGACCATCCGCCGGGCGTGGAGCAGGCCGATCCGGTCGAGCGTGCGGTGCAGGTCGTCCAGCTCGGCGGACGTCTCGGCGCGGTCGTGCCCCAGCCGGGCCCGGCTCTTGACCAGCCCGAGCCGGGCCAGGGCCGTACCCCGCGGCTCCGCCATCTCCCGGAACTCCTCCAGCGCGCCGCGGTAGCACTCCTCGGCCTCCGCGTAACGGCCCGCCCGGAACAGGACGTTGCCGCGCATCTTGTGGTTGTAGGCCAGAGCGCTGACGAGCTTCATCCGCCGGCACGTCCCCTCGGCCTCCGACAGCAGCGCGAGCGCCCGCTCGGTCTCACCCCGCAAGGACAGCACATCGGCGATCCCGCGCAGCGCCCACGCGTGACCGCGGGCGTCGTCGGCCCGGCCCGATATCTCCGCCGCCTCCTCGAACATGGCCAACGCGGTGTCGTACGAGCCCGAGTTGCGGTGCATCTGCGCGATGCCCTCCAGCGCCCACACGGTGTGCCGGGCCTCGCCGCGGCGCCGCGCCTCGGCCAGCAGCTTCTCGTGCAGTTCGCCGACAGCCTGGTAGTCGCCCTGGATGCGGCCGGTCTCGGCGAGGCCCGCCAGGGAGTAGCCGCGGGCCACGATGTCGTCGCCCCGCTCGGCGAGTTCGGCGGCGATGGCGAGCCAGCGCCGGGCCAGGGCCAGGGCTCCGCGCTGCCGCGCGAGCGTGCCGCCGCTCCACACGGCCCAGGCCATCGCCCCCAGGTCCGCTGCCTGCCGCGCGGCCCGGTAGCTCGCCTTCCACGCGCGCTCGGCGTCCTCCACCCGGCCGAGCCGACGGCTCGCCTCCGCGACGGCCAGCCCGGCGTGCGCCATGTCGAGGGCGGAGCCGTCCAGTTGGGCGCGCTGCTGTTGTTCCACCGCCTTGGCCAGCACTTCCTCGAGCGAGGCGTTCACAGAGAGGTCTTCCAGGGAGCCCCGGTACTCGGGGGCGAATGCCTTGCCGTACATGGTTCAGCCTCACTTCGGGATCACTCGGGGAGGGCAGGGGGCGCCCAACCGTTGATCAAGAAGCTATGGCCTCGAACCACCCTGAGTAGTCAGACCAGGAGGCGGCGTCCCGTACATCTGAAGTCCGGTGCAGACGGCACGGGTCATACGAGAGATGTACGAGCGCAGGGCGAAGCAGGGCATGCGCGAGGGCTCACTCGGAGCCCTGACGCGCAGGCGCTGCAAGGGTGTTCGTCATGGAGGTCCGGGGAGGGCGCCGGGATTCCCGTTACCCGCGCTCCCGGCATTGCCCGCGGTGTTCCCTCCGACCGCTCCCGCCCCTCCCGGGGGAGCCACGGAAGCCTTACCCTTCTCCTCGGGCGTCTTCGAAGCCGCCGGTCCGGACGGCCCGCCGGTGACCGAACCCGTCGTGCCGCTATTCGAGGCGGACGGCTTACGGGTCGGCGACGGCTTTACCCGGCCCTGTCCGGACGACGTTCCGCCCTTTCCGCTGCTGCTTCCCCCGCCCGTGGTCGTCGAGCCCTGCCCGCCCCACTGCGAGGTGGCGCTCTGACCTGGCTTGACGGGGTTGCCGTCGTCCACTGCGGCTTTCACACCGATGACTGCGGCCACAATGGCACCGGCGGCCCCGATGACGGCCCCGACGATTACTGCGAAATTGCCCGGTCCATTGGCGGAACCCCGACCACCGCCCGGGCCTCGACCGTATTGGCTCACTCGACCCCCCGAGGTGAAAACCCGAGGGCAAATGTACGCGCGAAATCCACGGGTGTGCTATGCACCGGAACGGGGCAGATGCTGTTTCTCTGCCACAGGATTTGTACAGTGTGCGGCGGGGAAAACCGGCTGGTACAGGCGTTCGGCTCCACGGGGGAGCACGGGATGGACGGGGGCGGGGCCATGAGTGAGCCGAGTGCGCTCAAAACGCTGGGGACGGGGATCGGCTGGCGCCCGGAGATAGCCGGTGCCGTGGCGGCGGGCCCGGTCCGTGCCGACTGGGTGGAGGTCGTCGCGGAGAACATCTGCCCGGGCCACCTCCCCGCTCCGCTCCAGGAGCTGCGCGAGCGCGGCACGACGGTGATACCCCACGGGGTCTCCCTCGGCCTCGGCGGCGCCGACCGGCCGGATCTCGCCCGGCTCGCCGCGCTGGCCGAGCGCGCCGAAGCCCTCGGCTCGCCGCTCGTCTCCGAGCACATCGCCTTCGTCCGCTCCGGGGGACCGCTGACCGGCTCCCCGCGGATCGAGGCCGGCCACCTGCTGCCGGTGCCCCGCACCCGCGACGCCCTGGACGTCCTGTGCGAGAACGTCCGCATCGCGCAGGACATGCTGCCCGTCCCGCTCGCGCTGGAGAACATCGCGGCCCTCCTGCCCTGGCCCGGCGAGGAGCTGACCGAGGGGCAGTTCCTTGCCGAGCTGGTCGCCAGGACGGGCGTGCGACTCCTGATCGACGTCGCCAACCTCCACACGAACCACGTCAATCTGGGCCACGACCCGGCGGCCGCCCTGGACGAACTTCCGCTGGAGGCCATCGCCTACGTGCACGTGGCCGGAGGCGTCGAGCAGGGCGGGCTGTGGCACGACAGCCACGCCCACCCGGTGACCGGCCCCGTCCTCGACGTCCTCGCCGAGTTGTCCGCCCGCGTGACGCCCCCGGGCGTCCTCCTGGAGCGCGACGACGCCTTCCCCGCACCCGAAGAACTTGCCGCGGAACTGGACGCGATCAAGGCGACGGTGGCGGGTGCGGGTGCCCGGCGCTCCTCCCGGCAGGACCTGCGGCGGAGGGCGGCGCACAGTGTCTGAAACCGCACTTGAGACCACACCCGAGACCACACCCGAGACCACACCCGAGACCACACCCGAGACCGCACCCCAACCCCGGACCACACCCGAGGCCGCCCCCGACGCCGCCCGGCGGCGCCTCGCGCACGCCCAGCACGCCCTGCTCTCCGCCCTCGTCGCGGACGCACCCCCGCCGCCCGGCTTCGATCCGCAACGGCTGCGGGCGCAGCAGCAGGCGCTGCTCGGCAAGCGCGCGGACGTCGTCGCGAAGGTCGCGCCGGAGCTGCCCGAGATCCTCGGGGCGGACTTCCGGCGGCTCTTCCTCGCCCATGCCCGCGGCCGTCCGATGAGCGACGGCTACCGCCAGGACGCCCTCGACTTCGCCGAGGCGCTCCTCAAGGCCGGCGACGTCCGGACCGGCGACGTCCGGACCGACGGCATCCGAACCGACGACGTTCGGACCAACGACCGCCGGACCGAAGGCATTCGGCCCGACGGCATCCTCACCGATCCCGGGCAGCGGGAGCGCCTCGCGGCGTGGACGGCCGCCCGGCACGGCGCGCCGCCCGCCGTCTCCGCCCCGCTCCCGGCCCGCCTGGCGTCGGCCTGGCACATCTTGCGCTCGCGCGTGACCCGAAAGGCAGCCGCCCTATGAACGCCGGCATCGTCGTCGCCTCCCTGGTGACCCTCCTCGCCCTCGTCGCCCCGTCGGCCTGGCTCGTCGTGGCCCGCCGCCGCGCCCTCGCCGACCCGCCGCCCGCTCAGGGCGAGCCGGAGCTGCCGGAGGTCGCGTACCTGCTCGGCGGCCGCGGCCGCGTGGTGGACACCGTCATCGCGGGCATGTGCGACGACGGGCGGATATCCGTGAACGAGAGCGGCAAGCTCAAGGTCGAGCGGGCCCTCGCCTACAACGCCGTGGAGCGCGCCCTGCTGGGCCGCTGCGGCGCCGACTGGAGCACCTCCCTGCGCAAGGTCCGCACGTCGCTGCAGTTCGACCCGGCCGTCGACGCCCTCGAAGGCGCCCTCGTCCGGCGCGGGATGCTCATGTCGCCCGTGGCGAAGGAGAAGTGGCGGCGCGCCGCGGACGTGCAGGTGGGCGGGCTCGTCCTCGCGGGCGTCGGCGTCGTGGCCCTGGCCGTCATGCCCGGGAGCTTCGTGACGCCCTTCGTCGTCCTCGACCTCCTCGTCGCCGGCATCGTGCTCCGCGTCCGGTGCCGGCCGGCCGGGCCGAAGGCGCGGCCCACCCCGCGCGGCAAGGACTTCATCAACCGGACGCCGACGACCGGTCCCTGGAGCGTACGGTTCTCGGCCACGCACCCGGAGGGCATCGCGGGCGTCGTCGCCGTGCACGGTGCCGGCGGGCCCGAGCCGGACCAGCCGTTCCTGAGTCAGCTGAGGCAGGCGGCACTGCCGAGCACAGGCCTGGGCAGCGGGCACCCCTACGCCAAGAGCGCGAAGAAGCCGGCTTCCCGGAAGACCTCGAAGTCCTCTTCCTCCTCCGCGTCCTCGTCGTCCCACACCAGCGCCGGGTACGGCTGCTCCGGCGCATCGAGCTGTTCCGGCCACTCCGGTCATTCGAGCTGCTCCGGCTCCAGCTGCTCCTCCTCCAGTTCGAGTTCCAGCTGCGGCGGCGGCAGCAGCTGCGGCTCGTGAACGGAACGTTCCGGGCAACTGGTAGCTTCACCCCGGTGATCATCCGCAGTGCCGGTCCCCGGCGCTGCGGATCGCCGTGCGCGTTTCGCCGCGCGGCGCGTTCCCGGTCACCTCCGCACCCCCGACCAAGGAAGCACATTGGCCCGCCTCCGGCTCCGCCGTTTAACCCGTCCCGCCGTCTCCGCAGCGGTCTCCGCCCTCGCCCTGGCCGCGCTCCCCGCGGCCCCGGCGCTCGCCGACTCCTCGGCCACCCCGCACCTCGACGCCGTCGAGCAGACCCTCCGCCAGGTCTCGCCCGGTCTCGAAGGGCGCGTGTGGGAGCGCACCGCCGGCAACGCGCTGGACGCCTCCTCCGGTGACCCCGCCGACTGGCTCCTGCAGACCCCCGGCTGCTGGGGCGACGCCACCTGCGCCGAGCGCCCCGGCACGAAGCGGCTGCTCGCCAAGATGACCGAGAACATCTCCCGGGCCACGCGCACGGTCGACATATCCACCCTGGCGCCCTTCCCCGACGGGGCGTTCCAGGACGCGATCGTCGCCGGTCTGAAGAAGTCGGCCGAGAACGGCAGCAAGCTCAAGGTCCGCGTGCTGGTCGGAGCCGCGCCGGTCTACCACATGAACGTGCTCCCCTCGAAGTACCGCGACGACCTGCGCGACAAGCTCGGCAAGGCCGCCGACAGCGTCACCCTGAACGTCGCGTCGATGACCACCTCGAAGACCGCCTTCTCCTGGAACCACTCCAAGCTCCTCGTGGTGGACGGGCAGTCGGCGATCACCGGCGGTATCAACAGCTGGAAGAACGACTACGTCGACACCACCCACCCGGTGTCCGACGTCGACCTCGCCCTGACCGGGCCCGCCGCCGGGTCCGCCGGCCGGTACCTGGACCAGCTGTGGACCTGGACCTGCGGGAACAAGAACAACATCGCGAGCGTCTGGTTCGCCGCGTCCGACGGCGCCGCCTGCATGCCGACGATGGAGAAGGACGCGAACCCCGCCGCCGCCCCGGCCACCGGGAACGTCCCCGTGATCGCCGTCGGCGGTCTCGGCGTCGGCATCCAGGACTCCGACCCCTCCTCGTCCTTCCGGCCGGACCTGCCGACGGCGCCCGACACCAAGTGCGTCGTGGGCCTGCACGACAACACCAACGCCGACCGCGACTACGACACGGCCAACCCCGAGGAGAGCGCCCTGCGCGCCCTCGTGGCCAGTGCGCGCAGCCACGTGGAGATCTCCCAGCAGGATCTCAACGCCACCTGCCCGCCGCTCCCGCGCTACGACGTCCGGCTCTACGACGCGCTCGCGGCGAAGCTGGCCGCCGGAGTCAAGGTCCGCATCGTGGTCAGCGACCCCGCCAACCGCGGCGCGGTCGGCAGCGGCGGCTACTCGCAGATCAAGTCGCTGAACGAGATCAGCGACGTCCTGCGCAACCGCCTCGCGCTGCTCACCGGCGGTCAGCAGGGCGCGAAGACGGCCATGTGCGGCAACCTGCAGCTGGCCACCGCCCGCAGCTCGGACAGCGCCAAGTGGGCCGACGGCAAGCCGTACGCGCAGCACCACAAGCTGGTGTCCGTGGACGGCTCGGCCTTCTACATCGGTTCGAAGAACCTCTACCCGTCCTGGCTGCAGGACTTCGGGTACATGGTGGAGAGCCCGGAGGCCGCCCAGCAGCTCGACGCGAAGCTGCTGGCCCCGCAGTGGAAGTACTCGCAGGCCACGGCGACCTTCGACTACGCCCGCGGGATCTG
>NZ_JBAMDC010000162.1:0-13873 GCF_036961605.1 Streptomyces sp. KLMMK | reverse complement strand
GCTCCTCGGCCTCCAGTGGCACGAGCAGCGCCACGAACAACACCGGAGGCAGTTCCTCCGGCGGTTCGTCGGGCGGCACCCGCACGGGAGGAGCGCTCGGCGGCCTCCTCGGCTGAGCAGGGCGTTCCACGCAGCAGACGGCCCCCGCACCAGGAAGGTGCGGGGGCCGTCGTGCACCCGGGCCGGAGTCCGGCAGGAACTATGCCGCGCCGCCCCGCGCGAGCTCCCTCGCGGCCTCCGTGAGGTCCTTGGCCGTGTCGATGGCCCGCCAGTACGCCCCGTGCGGCAGCGGGTAGCCCGCCAGCCGCCGCTCGCGCGCCAGCCGGGGGAACGTGGTGCGCTCGTGGTCGCCGTGCTCCGGCAGCAGCTCCGTGAAGGCGGCGGAGAAGACGTAGACGCCCGCGTTGATCAGGTACGGGGAGGGCGGGGACTCGATGAAGTCCAGGACGTGCCCGAACTCGTCGGTCTCGACGGCCCCCCAGGGGATCCGGGGCCGGGCCAGGGCCAGGGTGGCCGCCGCATCACGCTCGTGGTGGAAGGCGGCCATCTCGCGCAGCGAGAAGCGGGTCCAGATGTCGCCGTTGGTGGCGTACCAGGGCTGGTCGGGGTGCGGCAGGGAGGCCGCGGCGAACTTCAGGCCGCCGCCCCGGCCGAGCGGCTCCTTCTCGACGACCGTCGTCACCCGCAGCGGCAGGTCGGCCGACACGAGCCACTCCTGCAGGACCTCCGCCAGATGGCCGCACGAGACCACGGCGTCGGTGACGCCCTCGGCGGCCAGCCAGGCCAGTTGGTGGCCGATGATCGGGGTCCCGGTGCCGGGAATCTCGACCATCGGCTTGGGTCGGTCGTCGGTGTACGGGCGCAGCCGCGACCCCTGGCCGCCGGCCAGGATCACGGCTTGGGTGGGGTACGGATACGCGTGCGTGCCGGTCATGCACCGCACGATATGCGGTGCCGTCCGCGGACGGACCGGCGGTGGCGGCGCCGTGCCCCCTTGCGGCGGTCAGCGGCTCTGGACGCCGGAGGCGTACGACGTGTCGCAGACCGGACGGGCGAAGCGCTGGGCCTGCCGGGGGCCGTACTTGGCGACCGCCGCGCGTCCGAGGCTCCGCGCGATCTCGACGCAGTGCCGGGCGAGCGAGGGACGGCCGTTGGTGGCCTCCTGGAGGTGGCTGAGGGCGACCCCCGGGTTCTTCTCCTGCAGCTCGGTCAGGAGCTTGTCGTGCAGCACCTCGTGCGGGGCGCGGATCCGGGCTTGGGTGGAGGCGTTGTCGGAGGACGCGGTGAGCACCTGCGAATCGGCAGGCGCGGCCCACGGGACACGGGTCACCGCGAGCGTCCCCGAGAGGACGAGAACGACGGGGAGTACGAAGGCAAGGGTTCTGCCGATGTGGCGGGCGGCCTGGTTCATGCCGCAGATGGTAGCGAGGGGTAATGACGCCGCGACATCTAGTCACCCGGTCGAGGGATGCCTCTGGTGGTGCGGATGGTCGCAGGGTTGACGCACGGAGCTCGAAAAGAGCGATCTGGCAGGGAAAACGGCAACTGATGCGGCTTCGGGGCGAAAAACACCCGCCCCCGGGCCATTTGGACGGCACGGGGGCGGGGTTCGTGCGGTGCGGACCGCGGCCGCACCGCGCGATCGGTCGCTCAGTCGCTCAGTCGCTCGCCCGAGGAGGTCGAGAAGACATGCAGTTCACCCGGGCGCGGGACGACGTGCAGGATCGAACCCTTCTCGGGCACGCGGCGGCCGTTGACGCGCACGACGAGGTCCTTCTGCTCGCCGCCGACCTCGGCCGTGCCGTACACGTATCCGTCGGCGCCCAGCTCCTCCACCACGTTGACGGTGACCGCCAGGCCGGCCGGGGCGTCCTTCGACTCCTTGCCGAGCGACTTCGCCGTCCCGCCGTTCTGTTCGACCACGTCGAAGTGCTCGGGGCGGACACCCACGGTGACGGTCCGGTCACCCTTGCCCGTGCCCGCGAGGGCCTCGCGCGACACCGGGACGACGCTGTTGCCGAACTTCACGCCGCCGTCGGTGACCGGCACCTCGACCAGGTTCATCGCCGGCGAGCCGATGAAGCCCGCGACGAAGAGGTTGGCCGGCCGGTCGTACATGTTCCGCGGCGAGTCGATCTGCTGCAGCAGGCCGTCCTTGAGCACCGCGACGCGGTCGCCCATGGTCATGGCCTCGACCTGGTCGTGGGTGACGTAGACCGTGGTGATGCCGAGGCGGCGCTGCAGCCCGGCGATCTGCGTACGCGTCTGCACGCGCAGCTTCGCGTCCAGGTTCGACAGCGGCTCGTCCATGAGGAACACCTGGGGCTCGCGCACGATCGCCCGCCCCATCGCCACGCGCTGCCGCTGACCGCCGGAGAGCGCCTTGGGCTTGCGCCCCAGGTACTCGGTGAGGTCCAGGATCTTCGCCGCGTCCTCCACCTTCTGGCGGATCTCCGACTTGGGCACGCCCGCGATCTTCAGCGCGAAGCCCATGTTGTCGGCGACGGTCATGTGCGGGTAGAGCGCGTAGTTCTGGAACACCATGGCGATGTCCCGGTCCTTCGGCGGCAGATGGGTGACGTCCCGGTCACCGATCCGGATCGCCCCTCCGTTGACGTCCTCGAGCCCCGCGAGCATTCGCAGCGAGGTCGACTTCCCGCACCCGGACGGGCCGACCAGGACGAGGAACTCACCGTCCTCGATGGAGATGTCGAGCTGATCGACGGCGGGCTTGTCGGCCCCCGGGTAGATCCGGGTCGCCTTGTCGTACGTGACCGTGGCCATGGTGATGCAGTCCCTTCACCGGCAGGAACGTGCCGGACGATCCGAGTAGAGGGAGTGGTCCAGTCCATTTGGACCGGGTTGCAGGTGACGGTACCCGGGAGGCGGTCGGTTGTCAGCAGCCGACGGCTGTGAACATTCGTGGCCTGGGCACGGGTGGAGTTTGGTTAGACTGCAACGCACAGGCCGACTTAGCTCAGCTGGTAGAGCACCGCTCTTGTAAAGCGAAGGTCGTCGGTTCGAACCCGACAGTCGGCTCGGAAGACGAAACCGCAGGTCCCCTTCCGGGACCTGCGGTTTCGTGCTGTCAGGGGCGGGTGCGGGCCGGGCGCCTCAGCGCCGCACCTCCTCGCCCGCGTCCAGCCGGCGGCCCTGGTCCGCGTACGGGAGGGAGCCCGTCACCGCGTCCGGCCGCGGGGCGTCCTGGTGGCCCGGCCACCAGGCCTTGTGGCCCAGGAGGGACGTGACGGTCGGGACGAGGAGCATGGCCATCACGAAGGCCGTGAGCAGGATGCCGAAGGCGACCGCGAAGCCCATCTGCTGGAGCATGGAGTTGTCGGCCAGCAGGAGGACGCCGAAGGTGCCGGCGAGGATGATCGCGGCGGAGGCGATGGTCGGCGCCGAGCGGGCGACGGCGGTGTGGATGGCCTCGCGGGCGGGGACGCCGCGCCGGACCTCCTCGCGCAGGCGGGCGACCATGAGGATGTTGTAGTCGGTGCCGATGGCGACGACGAAGAGGTAGACGATGACCGGCAGCATGAACAGCAGGCCGTTCTTGTGCTGGAGGTCCTGGAAGAGCCAGACGGTGGAGCCGAGCGTGGCGCCGAAGCCCAGGGCGACGGAGATCATCAGGTAGAGCGGGGCGACGATGCTGCGGAGCAGCAGGCCCAGGATGATCATGATCGCGAGTCCGGCGATGGGGAAGACCAGCTTGTAGTCGTGGCTGACGGCCTTCTCCACGTCGGCGAGGACAGCGGAGGTGCCGCCGACGTAGGCCTTGCTGCCGTCGGGCGCGGCCTTGTGGGCGGTGGTGCGCAGGGTGCCGCCGGCGAGGTCGATGGCCTTGTCCTCGGTGGGGCGGTACTTGAGGACGACGCTGTACTGGGCGACGGTGCCGTCGGGGTTGACGACGGGGTCGGAGACGGCGCCGACGCCCTCGATGCCGGCGAGGTCCTTCTTGTACGTGCCGAGGGCGGCCTTGTCGAGGGTGCCGCTGCGGGACTCGACGTAGACCATGGCGGGGTCGGACTGGCCGGCGGAGAAGCCGCGCTGCAGGTCCTTCATCGCCTGGACGGATTCGAGCTTCTGCGGCAGCTGGCTGTCGGTGTCGAATTCGGCCTTGAAGCTGACGGCGCCGACGGCGAGGACCGCCAGGACGGCGGCGGAGAGCACGGCGATGGCGGCGGGGCGGCGGGCGACGAGCGCGCCGAGGCCGTCGGAGAGGCGGCTGCGGGAGCGCTTCTTCCAGGCCTTGGAGGGCCAGAAGGCCTTGGTGCCGAGGAGGGAGAAGACGGCCGGCACGAGGGTGAGCGCGGCGATGAGGGTCACGGCGACGGCGATGGCGAGCGAGGGTCCCATCGCCCGCATCATGCCCATGGTGGACAGGAGGAGGGCGAGGAAGGCGACGATGACGGCGCCGGCGGCGGAGGCGATGGTTTCGCCGACGCGGGCGACGGCGTTGGTGAGGGCCTCCTTGGGCTGCTGCCCGTCGCGCAGCTCTTCGCGGTAGCGGAAGAGGAGGAAGAGGATGTAGTCGGTGCCGACGCCGAAGAGGACGACGATGAGGATGGCGGAGATGGAGTTGTCCGCCTTGAGCCCGCCGAGTTCGGCGGCGGTGCCGATGAGGCCGAGGGCGACGGCGAAGACGAGGGCGATGATGAGGACGGGCATCAGCGCTATCAGCGGGCTGCGGAAGATGACCAGCAGCAGGATGATGATCAGGAGGAGCGTGGCCGACATGATCATCGCGTCGGTGTCGCCGGAGGACTCCTGGGCGTCGAGGGCGGTGGCCGCCTGGCCGGTGAAGCCGGCCTTCAAGTGGGTGCCGTCCAGCAGGCCCTTGGCGTCCTGACGGAGGTCCTTGACGGCATTGGGCAGGGTCTGGTCCTGCGCATTCTTGTTGACG
The DNA here is from genome assembly GCF_036961605.1 of Streptomyces sp. KLMMK. NCBI lineage: Bacteria > Bacillati > Actinomycetota > Actinomycetes > Kitasatosporales > Streptomycetaceae > Streptomyces > Streptomyces sp. KLMMK. The sequence continues at coordinate 8,967 of NZ_JBAMDC010000162.1, read as the reverse complement.
GCGATGACGTTGGCCAGGGCGATCTCGCCGTTGGGGGAGACGGCCTGGGGGTTCGTCTCGATGCGGGCGATGCCCTTGCGGTGCTTGTCATGCAGCCCGCCGGTCACCTTGGCGACGTCTGCGCGGTCGGCGGCGGTGAGCTTCCCGCCGTCGGAGCGCTGGAAGACGACGATGGCGGAGGGCTGTTCGGTTTTGGGGAAGGCCTTTTCCTGGAGCTTGCCCGCCTGTACGGATTCATAATGTGAAGGAAGGAATTCCGTTTCATCGGTCGTGGACTTCAGCCCGGGGGCCAGCAGGCTGAGGGCCACCGCGGCGATGATCCAGCCGGCGATGGTGAGCCAAGGTCGGTGGACGGCGAACCGCCCGACTCGTCGGAACATGGTGCTCCTAGCTAGGCGAGCATGAACTGCAGCAGGAGGCTGCAGGTGTGAACTACAGGCATGAACACGCTAGACATCCCTGAATTTCCCCACAACGGAATCGGGGGGAAATCGGCCCTGGGTCGGGGTAACTCTCATCCGGCCGGATGAGGGGGCATCACCCGTGAGGTAGAGAATCGCATCGCCGACCGCCTTCGTCCGGATTACTCTGCCCCCATGAGCGATGCTGCCGCCTCCGCCCCCACCTCGCCCGGCGGACCGAAGGGCGGGCCCGCCTATGCCGCCCGCCTGGAGCGCGCCGCCGTGGCGGCCGCAGACTCCGGTCTCGCCGGTCTGATCGTCACACCGGGCCCGGACTTGGACTGGCTGACGGGCTACCGCCCGCCCGTGACCGAGCGGTTGACCGCTCTGCTGATCGCGCCGGGCGCCCGGCCGCGGCTGCTGGTGCCCGCCCTGGAGCGCCCGGACGCCGAACAGGCCCCCGCCGCCCCGTCCTTGTCCGTCACCGGCTGGAGCGACGGCCAGGATCCGTACGCGGCCCTGGCCCCGCTGCTCGACCCCAAGGGCCGCTACGGCGTCTCGGACAACGCGTGGGCGCTGCACGTGCTCGCGCTGCAGCGCACCTGCCCGGGCGTGTCGTACGGGGCGTTCACCGAGGTCATGCCGATGCTGCGGGCGGTGAAGGATGCCTACGAGGTGGAGCGGCTGGCGGCTGCGGGTGCCGCGGCGGACGCGGCGTACGAGCAGGTGGTGGGGCTGCGGTTCGCGGGGCGGCGCGAGTGCGAGGTGGCGGCGGACCTGGCGCGGCTGCTGCGCGAACACGGCCACAGCCAGGTCGATTTCACGATTGTCGGCTCGGGTCCGAACGGTGCGAACCCCCACCACGACGCGGGCGACCGGGTCATCGAGCTCGGCGACATGGTCGTCATGGACTTCGGCGGCCTGAAGGACGGCTACGGCTCGGACACCACGCGCACGGTGCACGTGGGCGAGCCGACGGCCGAGGAGCGCAAGGTGCACGACGTGGTGCGCGAGGCGCAGCAGGCGGCGTTCGAGGCGGTGCGCCCCGGTGTGGCGTGCCAGGAGATCGACCGGGTGGCGCGGCAGGTCATCCGTGGCGCGGGCTACGGGGAATACTTCATTCACCGTACGGGCCACGGGATCGGGGTGACGACGCACGAGCCGCCGTACCTGGTGGAGGGCGAACACCTGCCGCTGGTTCCGGGGATGTGTTTCTCGATCGAGCCGGGGATTTATCTTCCGGGTCGTTTCGGGGTGCGCATCGAGGACATTGTGGTGTGCACGGACTCGGGTGGCCGGCGGCTGAACAATACGTCGCACGGGATGCGGGTGGTGGCCTGAAGGCCCTTACACGCACTGCGGTTGCGTCGGGGCTTGTGCCGGGCTCGTGCCGGTTTACCAGGGGCCGTCTCCGGGTTCGGGTGCGCGCATGTGGTGCCGTTCCTCGGCTTCGGCGGCCGCCCGGGTTTCCGCGAGGGCGGCGCCGGTGGTGACGGCGTCCGCTCCGGCGCCGCCGGGAGGGGCCGCGTGTTTCGGCGCGCGGGCGGTGACCATGAACCAGCCGGTGACGCCGGCGAGGAGCATGATGCCCGCGCCCCAGGCGATGGCGATCTGGAAGCCGTGGACGATGCCGGTCTTCACGACGCCGGCCCGGACGGCGGGCGTGAGGACTCCGCCGGCGGCCGTCGTCTTCAGGTGCGTGGTGATGTAGCCGGTGCTCGCGGACGTGGCGATGGTGTTGAGGAGGGCGGTGCCGATGGAGCCGCCCACCTGCTGAGCGGTGTTGACCGTGGCGGAGGTGACTCCGGCGTCCTGCGGGGCGACGCCGGCGGTCGCGGTGGCCATGACGGGCATGAAGATCAGGCCCATGCCGAGGCCGACGAGGAGCTCGGCGGGCAGGACGTGGCTGACGAACGCGGGCTCGACGGGCAGGAAGGTCAGCAGGAACAGCCCGCCGGCGGCGAGGAGCGTGCCGGGCACCATCAGGGTGCGCGGGGGCACGCGGGTCATGAGGCGGGCGGAGATCTGCGTGGAGCCGACGATGATGGCCGCGGTCATCGGGAGGAAGGCCAGGCCGGTCCTCACGGGCGAGTAGCCGAGGACGACCTGCAGGTAGTAGGTCATGAACAGGAACATGCCGAACATGGCGATGACGGCCAGGCCCATCACCAGGAAGGACCCGGCGCGGTTGCGGTCGCGCACGATGTGCAGGGGGAGCAGGGGGTGCGGGGCGCGCCCCTGCCACCACGTGAAGGCGGCCAGGAGCGCCGCGCCGCCGCACAGCAGGCCGAGGACGAGCGGGTCGTCCCAGCCGCGCGGCTGGGCCTCGCTGCAGCCGTAGACGATGGCGACGAGGCCGCCGCAGCCCAGGACGACGCCGGGGATGTCCAGGCGGGGGCGTTCCCCGTGGCGGCGCCGGTCGTCGTGGAGGAAGACCAGGGCGCCGAGCAGGGCGATCAGGGCGATGGGCACGTTCACGTAGAGGCACCAGCGCCAGTCGAGGTACTCGGTGAGCAGGCCGCCGGCGATGAGGCCGATCGCGGCGCCGCCGCCGGCGATGGCGCCGTAGATGCCGAAGGCCTTCGCGCGTTCCTTGCCGTCGGTGAAGGTGGTGGTGAGCAGGGAGAGCGCGGAGGGTGCCAGGAGCGCGCCGAAGGCGCCCTGGAGGGCGCGGGCGGCGAACAGCATGCCGGAGGTGTGGGCGGCGCCGCCGAGGGCGGACGCGGCGGCGAAGCCGACGAGGCCGGTCGTGAAGGTCAGCTTGCGGCCGACCAGGTCGGCGATGCGGCCGCCGAGCAGGAGGAGGCCGCCGAAGGCCAGGGTGTAGGCGGTGATCACCCATTGCCGGTTGCCGTCCGACATCTGGAGGTCGCGCTGTGCGGACGGCAGGGCGATGTTCACGATGGTCGCGTCGAGGACGACCATCAGCTGGGCGATGGCGATGACGACCAGACCCCACCAGCGGCGGGGGTCGGGCGCGGGTGCGGATCCGGGGGCGGGTGCGGTGGTGGCGGGGGTTCCGGGGGTTCCGGAGGGTATGGGGCCCTTGTTCGTGGAACTCATGGGACCTGCTCTCGCGGCCGTGGCGTGCGCGGTGCGCGTGGCGCGGGCGTGGTGCACGTGGTGCGCGTGGCGCGCAGAATCCGCAATCCAGCGTAGGCCTGCCGGGTGAGGGGCGCCTGTCGGGGCGGGGGCCCGGTGGTCCCGAGGGCAGTAGCCCCGCCCCCGCCCCGTCATCCCTACGGCACGAGGACGACCTTCCCCACCGTGCGGCGCGTCTCCAGGGCCTCGTGTGCGGCGGCGGCCTCGGCGAGGGGGAAGCGGGTGACGAGGGGGGTGACGCGGCCGGAGGCGGCGTCGGCCAGGGCGGTGGACTCCAGGCGGCGCAGGCCCTCGGGGCCGCCGATGCGCTCCATCATCGCCGGGCCGAGGACGTTGCGGGAGGTGAGGGAGCGGGCGGCGAGCTCCTCCTCGCTCGGGGCGTAGGAGGGGCCGCCGCCGGTGATGCCGTCCGCGGACCAGCCGAAGACGAAGTGGCTGCCGCCGGGCCCGAGCAGGTCGACGGAGGCGCGTGCGGCCTCGCCGCCGACCCCGTCGAAGACGACGGAGGCCGAGCGCTCGCCCAGGGCCTCGCGGGCGGCCTCGGGCCAGGCGGGGTCGTTGTAGTCGAGGGCGATGTCGGCGCCCAGGGCACGGACGCGCTCGGTCTTCGCGGGGCCGCCGGCGAGGCCGACGACGGTGGCGCCCGCGTTCTTGGCGTACTGCACGAGCAGGGCGCCGATGCCGCCGGCCGCGCCCGGCACCACGACGACGTCCTTGCCGGTGAGCACGGTGAAGCCGAGGACGGCCAGGGTGGTGCGGCCGGTGCCGATCATGGCGATGGCCTCCGCCTCGTCGAGCCCGTCGGGCAGCTCGTGCACCTTGTCGGCGGCGACGACGGCGAGCTCGGCGTAGCCGCCGGGGACCATGCCCAGGTGGGCGACGACGCGCCGGCCGAGCCAGTGCTCGCCGACGCCCTCGCCGACGGCGTCGACCGTTCCGGCGACCTCGCGCCCGGGGATGGTCGGCAGCTCGGGGGCGGGGTGGAGGGGGCTGGTGAGACCGGAGCGCAGGGCGGTGTCGAGGAGGTGCACGCCGGCGGCGGCGACGGCTATCCGCAGCTGCCCGGGGCCGGGGACGGGGTCCTCGGTGCGCTCGTAGGTGAGGTTCTCGGCGGGGCCGAAGTCGTGCAGTCGTACGGCGTGCATGGCGGTCTCCCAGCGGTGTCGCGTGTTGCGTCTCGCGCGGTGATGCCTTTGAGTTTTCAACCTCAGGCGTGGTTGAGGTCAAGGCGTGGTGGGGCCGCGGTCAGGGGAGTTGTCAGTGGCGTTGTCAGTGGCGTGTGTCACGGTGGTCGGCATGACGAAGGACGGCAGGAAGCGGGCCGGTGCGAAGCGCCCCGCGGTGAGGGTCCCGGACGTGCGGCTGCCCGAGCTGCGGCCGTACGACGGCGCGGAGCTGGAGCCCGAGGGGGACTATGACGGCCTCGCGTTCACGGACGCCGACTTCGCGGGGCAGTCCGGGATAAGCGCCCGCTTCCTGGACTGCGGCCTGTACGCCTGCGCGCTGGACGAGACGGAGCTGGTCGCCGCCCGCTTCACGGACTGTGTGCTGGACGGGATCCGCGGCGTGGGCACCGACCTGTCGAAGGCGGGCCTGCGGGATGTGGAGGTCCGGGACGCCCGGCTCGGCGGGACCCAGCTGCACGGCGCGGTGCTGGAGCGGGTTGTCGTCCGCGGCGGCAAGATCGACTATCTGAATCTGCGCGGGGCGGTGCTGAAGGACGTCACGTTCGAAGGCGTCGTCCTCTCCGAGGCCGACTTCGGCGGGGCCCGGCTGGAGCGCGTCGCCTTCCGCGGCGGTGTGCTGCGCCGTGCCGACTTCTCGGGGGCCCGGATGACGGACGTGGATCTGCGGGCGGCGGCGGAGATCGACATCGCCCGTGGCATCGAGCACCTGTCGGGAGCGCTGATCAGCCCGTCCCAACTCCTGGATCTTGCTCCGGCTTTCGCGGCGCAGCTGGGCGTACGGGTGGAGGCCGCGGAGGACTGAGGAGCCGAGGACCGGGAGGACTGTGAGGAATGGGAGGACTGTGAGGGCGCGCGGGCCGGCTACACGCGCGGGAAGCGGCTCTGCAGGTCCCAGATCACCGGGTTGTCGGCGAGGCCCTCATGCATGTCGGACAGGTCCGCGATCAGGTCGTGCAGGAAGTCGCGGGCCTCGCGGCGCAGGGCGCGGTGGTCGAAGGTGAGCGCGGGCTCGTCGGCCGGCATCCAGTCGGCGGAGACCTCGACCCAGCCGAAGCGCCGCTCGAAGAGCATGCAGTCGGTGGATTCGGTGAAGTCCAGCTCGGCGAACTGGGTGGTCGCCGAGCGCCTGCCCCGCGGGTCGCGGTCGATCTGCTCCATGATGTCGCACAGCGCCCACGCGAAGTCGAGCACCGGCACCCATCCCCAGGCTGTGGACAGCTCGCGGTCCTTCTTCACGTCCGCGATGTAGACGTCCCCGCAGAAGAGGTCGTGCCGGAGGGCCCGCACGTCCGCCGTGCGGTAGTCCGTCTGCGGAGGGTCGGGGAAGCGGCGCGAGAGCGAGTAGCCGAGGTCGATCACGCTTCGATGGTGTCACGGCGGAGGGGTGGACGCGTAAACGTGTGCGAGCCGGAGGCGCCCCGCGTCGGCGGCGGGGCGCTCCCGGCTCACGTCGTTGCTGTGATCACTTCACGGCGGTGGGTTACTTCACGTTGATCGCGGTCCAGGCGGCGGCGACCGCCTTGTACTCCGCGCTCGAGGAGCCGTAGAGGTCCGCGGTGGCCTTCAGGGTGCCGGTGCGGGCCGCCTTGTAGTTGGTGGTGGAGGTGAAGTACGTGGTCAGGGCCTTGTACCAGATCTTGGTGGCCTTGTCCCGGCCGATGCCCGCGACCTTGGAGTTGTTGTAGGTCGGGCTGTTGTACGTCACGCCGTTGATCGTCTTCGAGCCGCTGCCCTCGGACAGCAGGTAGAAGAAGTGGTTGGCCGGGCCCGAGGAGTAGTGGACGTCCAGGCGGCCGAGCGAGGAGGACCAGTAGTCCTTGGACGCGCCGTCCTTGCTGGGCTTGTCCATGTAGCGCAGCGGGGAGCCGTCGCCGCGGATGTTGATGGCCTCACCGATGAGGTAGTCGCCCTTGTCGGTGCTGTTGTTGGCGTAGAACTCGGCGGCGGTGCCGAAGATGTCCGAGGTGGCCTCGTTGAGGCCGCCGGACTCGCCGCTGTAGACCAGGCCGGCCGTGGCGGAGGTGACGCCGTGGCTCATCTCGTGCGCGGCCACGTCGAGCGAGGTCAGCGGGTTCTTGTTGCCCTCACCGTCGCCGTAGGTCATGCAGAAGCACTCGTCGTCCCAGAAGGCGTTGACGTAGTTGTCGCCGTAGTGGACGCGCGAGTACGCGGCGACGCCGTCGTTCTTGATGCCGCTGCGGCCGAGCACGTTCTTGTAGAAGTCCCAGGTCACGGCCGCGCCGTAGTGCGCGTCGACGCCCGCCTTCTGGTCCCCGGCGCCCCAGCTGTCGCTGGAGTTGGTGAACAGGTCGCCGGTGCCGTCGGTGCCCTGGGCCAGGTTGTAGGTCTTGTGGCCGCCGCGCTCGCCGTCCACGAGCTGGTAGCCCGAGCCGCCCTTGGTGGTGCTGAGCGGGACGGTGCCGCTGTAGGTGCTGGTGCCCGAGCCGGTCTCGATGGCCTCGCGCTGGAAGAGCTTCTTGCCGGTGTTGGCGTCGGTGATCACGTGCAGCTTGCTGGGCGTGCCGTCCTTCTGCACGCCGGTGACCACGGTCTCGTAGGCCAGGACGGGCTTGCCGGAGGCCGCCCAGACGACCTTGCGCGGCGCCCGCTCGGCGCCGGCCTTCTCGGTCTTCTTCTCCTCCGCGGCGGCGCTGAGGGCGCTCTTCTTCGCGGCGGCCGGGGCCTGGGCGGGGGTGGTGCTGGGCACGGATATCTCGGCGTCGGTCGCCTTGTCGACGCTGCGCGAGCCGCTCTTCGCCTCGTGCACGACGAGGTCGCCGCCGAGCACCGGCAGACCCTCGAAGGTGCGCTCGTAGCGGGTGTGGACCGTGCCGTTCGCGTCCTTGATCACGTCACGGACGACGAGCTTCTCCTTGCCGCCGAGGCCGAGCTTCGAGGCGGTGGAGGGGGCCGCGGACTGCGCGTCCTTGATCGCGGCGACCCGCTGCCCTGCGGACACGGCGAGGGGCGAAGCCTCGCTCGCCTTGTCGGCGGTGGCGCTCGCGGAGCCGGTCTGCACGGCCACGACGACCATGGCGGCGGAGGCGACGAGCGCGGCGGCGCGCAGGGTGTTCTTGCGGGAGGTGGAGGTGACGCTTCTCAACTCTGTCTCCTATGTGCGGGCCGTGAAGTCACGTCCCTTTGAGGGGGGTTCAGGCAGCACGGGTTACGGCTGCCCGGTGGTGCAGGAGTGGTGCATGAGTGGATTGAGGAGAGAGTGCCATCCCCCGGGCGACATTGACAGGGGCGCAACAAGGATTTGATCTGTCGTTCTCCGAAACACGGTTGTTCTGTTCCGCTATGCGGTGAACTGCACAGGGCTGGTCCGGACTTGGAACCGGTCGCATCTCAGTGCGAGGACAGTGATTGCATGCGATCGGATGAGATTGCATGCAATCCGCCGGAGCTGAGGCGGTGGTACCGCTTCCGCTACGAGGCCGGCGCGGCCAGGCTAGGGCCGCAGGCATCAAGGCGGTGTGAAGTCACGGCAAAAGACGCTGTTCTTTCGCCACGGCGACGGCGCCGGACCGGGTGTCCACACCCAACTTGTCGTAGATCCGCCCCAGATGAGTCTTCACGGTCGCCTCGCTGATGAACAGGGCGCGCGCGATCTCGCGGTTGCCCAGCCCGCGGGCGAGCTGCCCCAGGATGTCCCGCTCGCGGTCGGTGAGCGCCGGCCGCACCGAGCCGCGCATCCGTGCCATGACGCGGCCCGCGACGGGCGGCGACAGCGCCGTACGGCCTTCGGCGGCCGCCCTGATGGCCGAGAACAGCTCCTCCGGACGCTCGGCCTTCAGCAGGTACCCCGTCGCTCCGGCGTCGATGGCCCGGGTGATGTCGGCGTCCGTGTCGTAGGTGGTGAGGACGAGGACGTACGGGCCGCCGCCGGTGCCGCCGCCGCTGGTGGGGGTGCCGGCACGGGCGGCGTCGGCCACGATGCGCCGTGTGGCCTCGATCCCGTCCATGCCCGGGCCCAGCTGAAGGTCCATCAGGACAACGTCCGGCCGCAGCCGGGCGGCCAGTACGACCGCCTCCTCGCCGCCGCCCGCCTCGCCCGCGACCTCGATGCCGGGCGCGCTGGACAGCAGCGCCAGCAGCCCGGCCCGTACGACGGCGTGGTCGTCGCAGAGCAGGATGCGGATGGGGCGGCTGGGGCGGCTGGGGTCGGCGGGGCCGGGGCCGAGGGGGCCGGGGTCGGTCACTGGGGCTCCAGGGGGATGCAGGCGGAGACGACGGTGCCCTCGCCGGGCGCCGACTCGATGGTCAGGGAGCCGCCG
>NZ_JBAMDC010000161.1:0-13891 GCF_036961605.1 Streptomyces sp. KLMMK | reverse complement strand
ATGGCGACGACGGCGCAGACGGCGGCGGCCGCGGAGGGGCCGGCCCCGGTGAAGATCGTGCAGAAGGCGGCCACGGTGCCGGCGGCCGCGGCGGTGAAGGCGGCGACGAACGGGGCGTCGCCGGTGGGCACGGCGGCCACGAGCACGGCGGAGGCGACGACGACGGCCGCGCAGCCCAGCAGGAACTGCAGCCGGCCGGCGCCCTCCCCCTGCGCGGGGCCGAGGATGCCGGAGCCCGCGATCATCATGTGCGGGAGGGCGGCGAGGCCGAGGGCGACGGCGGAGGCGCGGTCGGCGTAGACCCGGGCCCGTACGCCCGCGAGGGCCGTCAGCAGCACGCCGGCGGCGGCCGCGACGGCGCCGGGGAGCCCGTGCATGTCGTGCCGGACGGGGTCGGCGAACCAGAGGGCGAAGCCCATGAGCGCGAGGAGCAGTGCTCCGCCCGCCAGGCCGCAGGTGCGCAGCAGGGCGTCGCTCCACAGCGTGTGGTTGCGGGTGACGGCGGAGGCGATGGCGTCGCTCACGTCGTCGTGCACGGCGGGCGGCAGCGACTCGGCGAAGGGGCGCAACGCGAGCAGGTCGCCGTCCAGGACGTGCTGGGCGGCGAGCGAGCGGGCGCCGTCGAGGACGGTGCCGTCGCGGCGTACGAGGTGGTAGCCGGTGGGGGCGCCGGCCGGCTGGGTCTGCCCGGTCAGGCGCAGGATCTCCGGATACACGTCGGCGACGGCGATGTCGTCCGGCAGGGCGACGTCGATCCGGCTGTCGGGCGCGACGACGGTCACTCTGCAGAAGCCGGTCGCAGCGGACGTACTCACCTATCAGGCCCCTTGTTTCACTGTTTCACCGTGCACGACAGTGCGGCTTCGCGTGCACGACTGTGCGGCTTCACTGTGCACGGATGTGCGGACACCCTATCGGGGCCGTATGCCCGTACGCCGATAGGATCACCGTTCCGCGCATGGGGCCCGCGCCGTCGGAGCGCGAGGGGTGCCGCGCGGAACTGTCCTTGCCGTGCGGAGGGGTTGAGGCATCCGGTGAGCCAGATCGTGGTCAGTCGTCCGCCGAGGGCCCTGCCGCCGGAGGTGCCCGGCGAGGCGGTCCGGCTGGAGGCGCCCCCGGAGCTGCCGAGGGACCGTCAGGAGGGGCTGCTGATGCAGCTCCTGCCGACGCTCGGCATGGCCTCGTCGATGGTGTACTTCTTCATGCCGGGCGCCGCCCCGATGATGAAGATCATGGGCGTCCTGATGATGTGTTCGACGCTCGGCATGACCGTCGCGATGATCGTGCGGCACCGTCAGGGCACGCAGGGGCGGACCGCGGACATGCGCCGCGACTACCTCAAGTACCTCGCCCAGACGCGGCGCACCGTGCAGCGCACCGCCAAGGCGCAGCGCGACGCGCAGTTCTACCTGCACCCCTCCCCCGACCAGCTGTGGTCGGTGGTGGCCGAGGGCACACGCCTGTGGGAACGGCGCGCGGGCGACGAGGACTTCGCACAGGTCCGCATCGGGCTGGGCACGCAGCAGCTCGCGACGCCGCTGGAGGCGCCCGAGACGGCGCCGATAGACGAGCTGGAGCCGCTGGCCACGGGTGCGATGCAGCAGTTCCTGGCGACGCACGGCTCGCTGGACGGCATGCCGGTGGCGCTGTCGTTGCGCGCCTTCTACCACCTGACGCTGTCGGGCGACCCTGAGACGGTGCACGGCACGGCGCGGGCGCTGGTGGCCCAGCTGGTGACGCTGCACTCGCCGGACGACCTCGTCGTGGCCGTGGCCGCGGCACGGGGCGCGGCGCCGTCCTGGGAGTGGACGAAGTGGCTGCCGCACGTACAGGTGCCCGGTGCCGTGGACGGGGCCGGCGCGCGGCGCCTGATCGGCGACGACCTGGCGGAGCTGGAGGAGCTGCTGCGGCCGCGCCTGGAGGGGCGTACGCGGTTCAGCCGGGAGGGCCGGCCGCTGCTGGACCAGCCGCATGTCGTGGTCGTGCTGGACGGCGCCGCGGTGCCGGCGGACTCGGTGTTCGCGGCGCCCGAGGGGCTGCAGGGCGTGACCGTCGTCGAGGTGGTGACGGGAGAGCTCGGCGAGCCGCGCGGCGGGTTGTCGGCCGTGGTGCAGCCGGGCTCGCTGCGGCTGGAGTCGCAGGTAGCGGTCTACGAGGGGGAGCCGGACACCCTCGCCGTGGAGGCCGCCGAGGCGCTCGCACGGCAGCTGGCGCCGCTGCGCCTGGGCACGGGCGACGACGGCGACGAGCCGCTGCTGGCGAACCTGGAATTCACCGACCTGCTGGGACTGGGCGACGCGGGCTCGGTGGACGTGGCGCGCGCGTGGCGGCCGCGGTCGGCGGCGGAGCGGCTGCGCGTGCCGATCGGCGTCAGCGAGGACGGCGCTCCGGTGATGCTGGACCTCAAGGAGGCGGCGCAGGACGGCATGGGGCCGCACGGGCTGTGCGTCGGCGCGACGGGCTCCGGCAAGTCCGAGCTGCTGCGCACGCTGGTCCTGGGGCTCGCGGTCACGCACAGCTCCGAGACGCTGAACTTCGTCCTCGCCGACTTCAAGGGCGGCGCGACGTTCGCGGGCATGTCGCAGATGCCGCACGTCGCGGCCGTCATCACCAACCTCGCCGACGACCTGACGCTGGTCGACCGCATGCGCGACTCGATCACCGGCGAACTGCAGCGCAGGCAGGAGCTGCTGAAGGCGGCCGGCAACTACGCCAACATCCACGACTACGAGAAGGCCCGGGCGGCCGGCGCCGCGCTGGAGCCGCTGGCTTCACTCGTCCTGGTGATCGACGAGTTCAGCGAGCTGTTGACGGCCAAGCCCGACTTCATCGACATGTTCATCCAGATCGGCCGCATCGGCCGCTCCCTGGGCGTGCACCTGCTGCTCGCCTCGCAGCGCCTGGAGGAGGGCCGGCTGCGCGGCCTGGAGACGTACCTGTCGTACCGGATCGGCCTGCGTACGTTCTCCGCGGCGGAGTCCCGTACGGCGCTCGGGGTGCCGGACGCGTACCACCTGCCGTCCGTGCCGGGCTCCGGCTACCTGAAGTTCGGCACGGACGAGATGACGCGCTTCAAGGCCGCATACGTCTCGGGCGCCTACCGGGCGGACGCGGGCACGGGGCCCGGCACGGGGCCGCTGCCGATCGAGCGCCGTCCGGTGCTGTTCACCGCCGGGCCCGTCCCCGTCACGTACACCGCCCCGGCGCCCGCGACGCCGGACGCGCCCGGCCCGGGCGACGACGCGCTGGCCGACACCGTCCTCGACGTGATCGTGCGCCGGCTCGACGGCCAGGGCCCGCCGGCCCACCAGGTGTGGCTGCCGCCGCTGGACCGGTCCGCGGCCCTGGACGAGCTCCTGCCGCCGCTCTCGGCCGTTCCGGGCCGCGGCCTCACGGCTCCCGGGCATCCGCGCCTCGGCCGGCTCAGCGTCCCGATCGGCCTGGTGGACAAGCCCTTCGAGCAGCGGCGCGACGTCCTCTACCGCGACTTCTCCGGCGCGGCGGGCAACATGCTGGTCGTCGGCGGCCCGCAGTCCGGCAAGTCGACGCTGCTGCGCACACTGGTGTCGGCCTTCGCGCTGACGCACACGCCCGCCGAGGTGCAGTTCTACGGGCTGGACTTCGGCGGCGGCGGCATGATCGCCGTCGACGGCCTGCCGCACGTGGGCGGAGTGGCATCCCGGCTCGACCCGGAGCGCGTACGCCGTACGGTCGCCGAGGTGTCGGGCATCCTGGCCCGCCGCGAGGAGTACTTCCGGGCGCACGCGATCGACTCCATCGGCACCTACCGGCGACTGCGGGCGACGGGCGAGATCACGGACCAGCCGTGGGGCGACGTCTTCCTGATCGTCGACGGGTGGGCCGGCTTCCGGCAGGAGTACGAGATGCTGGAGGGGGTCGTCGCCGACATCGCGGCGCGCGGCCTGGGCTACGGCATCCACGTCGTGGTGACGGCCTCCCGCACCATGGAGGTGCGCGCCTCACTCAAGGACCAGCTCCTGAACCGGCTGGAGCTCCGCCTCGGCGACACCATGGACTCGGACTTCGACCGCAAGGTCGCCGCGAACGTCCCGGCCGGGATGCCCGGCCGCGGCCAGCTCCCCGAGAAGCTCCACTTCATGGCCTCGCTGCCGCGCATCGACTCCGGCAGCGACCCCGAGACCCTCACGGACGGCACCGCCGCCATGGTGCGCGCCGTCAGCGGGGCCTGGGACGGGCCCGGCGCCCCGGGCGTGCGGCTCCTGCCGCGCCGGCTGCGCGCCGACGACCTGCCCAAGGGCTTCGAGTACCCGCAACACGGCGTGGCCTTCGGTATCGACGAGGCCGGCCTCGAACCGGTCTTCGCCGACTTCGAGACGGACCCGTTCTTCCTCGTCTTCGGCGAGAGCGAGTCCGGCAAGACGGCCCTGCTGCGCCTCCTGGCCCGGCAGATCACCGAGCGGTACGGCCCGGACGAGGCGAAGATCGTGGTCGGCGACTACCGCCGTACGCTCCTCGACGCCGTCCCCGGCACCCACCTGCTGGAGTACGCGCCGACCGCCTCGGCCCTGACGGTGCACGCCGAGGCCCTCAACCGCCTCATGGAGCGGCGCGCCCCGCAGCCCGACATCACGCCGCAGCAGCTGCGCGAGCGCAGTTGGTGGTCCGGCCCGCGCTTCTTCGTCATCGTCGACGACTACGAGCTCGTCTCCACCGGCAGCGGCAACCCGCTGGCCGTCCTGACCGAGAACCTCCCCTTCGCGCGCGACGTGGGCGTGCGCTTCATCATCGCGCGCAGCTCGGCCGGGGCGTCCCGGTCGATGTACGAGCCCTTCATGCAGCGCGTGAAGGAGCTGGGCGCCCAGGGCGTCCTCCTGTCCGGCGACCCCGGAGAGGGCGATCTGCTCGGCAGCGTGCGGCCGCAGGGGATGCCGCCCGGGCGCGGGTACTTCGTGTCCCGCAAGAGGGGCGTGTCGCTGGTGCAGGCGGGGTGGCTGCCGGAGGAGATGTGAGGGGCACGGGGCGGGGCACGGGGCGGCGGGAGGAGCCCCGGTCCGCACCCGCCGGGGGCATTCTCCACACGGCCGGCCTTCCGTACGAGCGCTTCGCGAATCTCCTCTGCCGCGGATCCATCCGGAGTACGCTGCCCACGAATGCTGTCCCTGCAGGAGTCGTCGTCCCTGCAGGAGTCAACTGGCCTCATGCCACAGCGATCCCGCGGAATTGCGCACCCGAAAGGCGGCCCCTGCCCCATGGACGAACGCGAGAAGGACGAGCTGTACGCACGCGACATCTCCGGTCTCGAATGGCTGAGTGCGCCCGAGGCCAAGGACGACGAGGAACGCGTCGAGATCGCCTACTTCTCCGACGGTGCCGTGGCCATGCGGTCTTCGACCGACCCCGGCACCGTGCTGCGCTACACCCCGGCCGAGTGGCGGGCCTTCGTGCTGGGTGCGCGGGACGGCGAGTTCGACCTGAAGTAGGCCGGTGAGCCGGTGAGCCGGTGAGCACGAGCCTGGGGGGCAGCCGCAGGATTCCCGGTCGGCCGCCCCCCGAGTGCTGTGGAACGGATCAGTAGCTGATGTCGAAGAGCTGCGACGCCTTCTTGTCCGTCGCGTGGAAGTGCTCGCCGCCCTTCAGGACCAGGTCCGCGACCTGCTTGAGCGTCTCCTGGATGTGCGCGCTCCGCCGCCGGAACTCCGCGTCCACCTGCAGCATCATCTGGTGGGCCTCACCCTCCCAGCCGGCCGCGACCTTGTTCACGGCGCTGCGCATGACCTCCAGCTCGCGCTCGATCACGCCCGCCGCCTTCTTGATGTCGGCGGCCGTGGTCTGAAGGGAGCTGTAGTTGACTACGAGCTCTCCACCCTGGTCTGCCATGTGTCCCCACCCTCTGTGGTGCTGTTCAAAACCGAAAAGCCGGAATGATGTGCCGAATGATGTGCCGGAATGATGCGGCGAATGATGTAGCGGGCACGAGTGCCCGGCCGGATCAGTAGTTGTCGATCCCGCTGGAGGGCGCCCCGGGGGCTCCTGCAACGGACGCGGAGGCGGGTGCGGCGCCTCCGCCACCGACGTCGACGCCCTTCATCTGGGCGGCGATCTCCGCGTCGGTCGCGCCGGAGGCGCGGTGCGTCAGGACGACGGCCTCACGCACGCGGTCGATCATGCGGCGCACCCGGTCGTGGTCGTCGTTGAGGTCGCTCTGCGCCTTGCGGAAGGCGCTGTGCGCCTCGCCCTTCCACGAGGAACCGCCGTCCAGGGTGGCGATGACGTTCGCCAGCTGGCGCAGGTTCGCCGAGAAGTGTGAGCTGGTCTTGTCGATGGCGTCCGTGAAGGCCTTGAACGCCTCGTCACTGACCTTCTGCCTGCCGTTCTCCGACATGTTCCGCCTTTCCCCCCGAGGGCCGTTGTCTGCCGCGCCCACGAAAGGCGCCGAATGTCACTCTAACCACTCTGTGTGCACGCCCCAACTACGCGTACGTGCGGCCACTTTGATGCCCTCACAGGCCGCGCAGCGCCCGCCGGCGCCGGTGTTCCCGCCCCACGACGGCCGCTCCGGCGATCGTCGCCACGAGAACGGCCGCGCCGCCGAGCGCGTACGTCGCGAGCCGTTCCTGCCGCTGCTGCGGCGACTCGCCCACAGCCAGGGGGGCCACGGAGGGGGCCCGGGCGCTGCGGGCCTCGGGCCCGGCCGGGGTGACGCGGTCGACGGGGTGCGCGTCGTCCGTGAGGGCGCGGACCGGGTCGACGACCCCCCAGCCGATGTAGGGGTCGTGGCCCTTGGTGACGCGCTCCGCCGTCTGCTCGATCTGGGCGACGACCTGGTGCTGCTTCCAGTCGGGGTGCTTGGCGCGGATGAGGGCGGCGACCCCGGCCACGTAGGGGGCGGAGAAGCTGGTGCCGTTGTCGACGCACTGGCCGCCCAGCGGGACGGTGGAGACCATCTCGACGCCGGGTGCGGCGACGCCGACGAACTCACCGGGCTGCGAGAAGGAGGCGCGCTCGTTGTTGCGGTCGGACGCGCCGACGGCGAGGACGCCCTTATACGCGGCGGGGTAGGTCTCCTTGACGTCGCCGCCGAGGCCGTCGTTGCCTGCCGAGGCCACGACTACGACGTCCTTCTCCAGCGCTTCCTTCACGGCCCGTTCGAGGTCGGAGTCGCGCTCCAGGGCCTTCGTCGTGTCCTGGGAGATGTTGATGACGCGCGCTCCCGCTGCGACGGCCAGGCCGATGCCCTGCGCCAGGGTGCGGGACGTGCCCGTGCCCTTCTCGTCGTTCTGGCGGATCGGGATGATGACCGACTCGGGTGCGATGCCGACGAACCCGCTGCCGGGGGACGGGCGGGCCGCGATGATGCCGGCGACCTTGGTGCCGTGTCCCACCAGGTCGAGGGTGGGGTCGGGCTTCGGCTTCTCCGGCTCCTTCTCCGGTTTCCCCTCCGGTGGCTTGTCGGGGCTCTTCTCCGGGCTCTTCGACGGGCTCGGCTCCGCGGACTTCTCCGGCTTCCCGGGCTCGCCCTTCTTCTCCCCGGAAGGGGATGCGGACGGCGTTCCGGGCTTCGGCGTGCTCTTGTCCCCCGCCTTCTTGCGGTCCCCGTCCGCTTTCCCGTCCGAGGGGCCGGGCGACGGCGCGGGGCCGGGTGCCCGGGGCGCGTCCTTCGCGTTCGCCCTCACGCCCGTCCCGCCTTTGGCCGCCTCCGCTGCCGCTTCCGCCATGCCCGTGAGCAGGTCGGCGCCGCTCTCGACGTCGACGGCGCCCTTGAGCTGCGGGTTCCGGACGTCGACGCCCGAGTCGATGACGGCGACGCGGACCGGCCGTCCCGCACTGTCCCGGCCCTTGGTGTCCTGCCAGAGGCGGTCGAGGAGGATCCGTTGGAGCGACCAAGGGGTGCCCTTGATGGTCTTGGCGGGGTAGGTGCACTCGCCGCTGCCGTCCAGGTGCACGGCGGCGGATGACGTCATCGGGGCACGGAGCGCGGGGGCGGGCGAGGGGGCCGGGCCGGACACCGCTGCCGCCGGTACAGGCGCAGGCGCGGGCACAGTCCCGGGCGCGGCCGCCGCAGCGGCTGCGAGGACCGCCGCCAGGGCGGCATTGAGCACTGTCGTCGTGCGCGGCATCGGCTGCCCCGCCGTGCGTGGCATCAGCTGTCTCATGACCGGCTCACGACCCCTGCGGCTGGCGGGCGCTGTTGGTGTCCAGGCGTGGTCCGGTCGGCAGGAACTGCGACCAGTTCGCGGGCACTGGCAGAGGGTTCACGCTTCCGTAGCCGAGCCTGGTGCGGGCCTGGTCGGATTCGGCCGGGCCGGCGGCTCCCGTTCCCGGCCCTGTCCCGTCCGCCGCGCGGGCGGAGTCGGTCGAGCCGTCCGGCCCGGCCGAGGGCGTCGCCTTCTCGCCGATCTTCGACTTGCCCGTGCCGCTGTCGTTGTTGGATTGCACGGCGTAGCGCAGTCCGGTGTCGGTGACGAGGAAGACCGACCCGCTGTTGGTCTGGCGCCCCGTGACCTGGCGGTAGAGGAGGCCGGAGCCCGGGGTGACGTACGCGCTGGTGGCGCCGTCGGGGATGGTCGCCGGGTAGTCGTCGCCGGCCCAGGTGGCGAGTTCGGTGGTGCCTCCGGCGGACATGCCGCTGAAGATGCTGCATACGGTGCGGTGAGTGTCATTGGAGGGCCCAATGAAGTTGGCCTGCCGGGGCACCTGGGACGGCCAGTGGTACTCCCCATAGAACTCGTCGTCCGCCGGGGTGAAGGCGGCCGCGCTCACCCGCTCGGGTACGCCGGCCTGGTTGAGCGGGGCGAGCTTCCTGCTGTTGAGGAGCAGCTTCGCGACGAGCGGAGAGACGCGCTGGACCTTGCCGCGCAGCACGACGTAGTTCTGCGTGCCGTTGCCGGTGGGCGCTTCGAGGACCGTGCCGATACGGCCGGCCTTGGCAGGCAGAGTGCCCACGCCCGCGTCGACTCCGATGTCGCCGCCGGTCTCGGGGAAGACGACGGGCGCGCCGTCGTGGAAGGTGTCCAGCCAGTCCTTGGTGACGGGCTGCGGCTTGGCTCCGTCGTTGAAGACGGAGCGGAGCAGCAGGTTGTGCTCGGAAGGGTCGGCGGACTTCCAGTCGGCACCGCCGAGCAAGTACTTGGTGCCCCGGGGGTCGACGAGGTAGCGGGCTCCGTCCGGGCCCTGCACGTAGAGCGCCTGGTCGCCGCGCAGGCGCTGCTCGCCGGTGAGCTTCTTCAGCTTGGGGTCGCGCCCGGCGAACAGGAAGACGGCCTTCTGGGTGGTCCTTCCGCCCGCACCGGGCTGCTCGCAGACCGCCCAGTGCTTCTGCTTGCCCGCCTCGCCGGGTCCGGGCATGCGGTCGGGTGCGTAGGGGATGCCGAGCGTCGGGCCGCGCGGGATGCGGCCGTTGTCGAGCTCCGCCTCCTTCACCTTGATGACGGAGGACTTCTCGGGGGTGAGGAGCAGCTTCGCGGAGGCGAAGTTCAGGACGGGGTGCAGCTGCTTCTTCTTGTCCGTCGTCAGGACGACGTAGCGGGTGGTGGACTCGCTTCCGACGATGACGTGCGCGGCCTCGTCGTCCCAGCCCTTGGGCGCGGTCGGCCTGAACATGCCCCAGGCGCCGAAGCCCGCGATCAGCACCGCCCCGGCGACAAGGCCCGGCAGGACGGCGCGCAGGGGGCGCGGCGCCCCTTCCTCCGTGCCGTGGGGCGACGGCTGCAGGAAGGCTGCGACCGTTCGCTTCCGGGCGAAGACGTAGGCGTTGAGCTCATCCCGCCGTGATGCCATGTGTAGCCGCTTCTCCCCTGGTCTCGGCGCCGGTCGACAGGTACTGCGCACGGTCCGGTTGTCGTACCGGACCCCTACTATGCCGGTAGGGATCAACAGGTCCGTCAGGGACCGGTGCTGATCCGGACTTCCCGTGCGGCCGCGGAGGCGGCCGGCGACGGCTGAGGGGGCTGAGACAGGCATGGGTGCCGCAACGCGCGTACGGGCGCCGGGAAATGCCGATCCCGGGGCAGTCGTGGTCGCCCCCCGCGCGGCGCGGGGCGGAAGGGTCGGGCCGGTGCGGCTGCAGCAGCTGGTGCTGGCCGAGGTGGCCGTGGCGCTGGTGCTGCTCGCTCTGCCGGCCGGGCCGGTGCTGCTGGTACCCGCCGTCGTGGTGGCCGTGGTGCTGGTGTCGCTCGCGCTGGTCCAGCGGGGACAGCGGCCGGTGGCGGAGTCGCTGGCGGCCTCGGTGGCGCTCCGCGGGCGCACCCGCCGGGCGGCGCCGGCGGATGCGGGCACGGATCCTGCCGTGGCACCGGTCGTGGAGTGCGAACCGGCTCTGCGGACGGGCACCTTCACGGACCGCGGGCAGCGCGAGGCCGGCCTGGTCGGTGACGGGACGTTCGTGTCGGCAGTCCTGCGCGTCGATGCCGTGGACGCCCCGCTGCGCCCCCTGCGGGCCGAGAAGGCGCTGCCGCTGGCCCTGCTGCGGGACGCCTTGGACGTCGACGGCATCCGGCTGGAGTCCGTGCAGGTGGTGCAGAGCACCCGGCCGGCGCCCGCCCCGCACCTGCCCGCCGATGCACTGGCCGCGCGGAACTACGCACCGCTGCAGGCCCTGTCGGGCACTCCTGCGGTCCGGACGACATGGGTGGCGCTGAAGCTCGACCCGGAGCTGTGCCCGGAGGCCGTCGAGGCGCGTGGAGGGGGCGAGGAGGGGGCCGGCCGCTGCGTGGTGCGGGTAGCCGACCAGTTGACGAGCCGGCTGCAGGGGGCGGGGTTCCGGGCGTCTCTGCTGTCCGAGGACGAGCTGACCGCCGCGATATCCACGGCCGCGAACGTCAACCCGGTGGCCTCCGCGCAGGCCGCGCGCGCGGCCACCCCCGTGCGGCGGACGCTGGAGAGCGCCCGGGCGCTGCGGTGCGACGACCGCTGGCACACCACGTACTGGGTCGCACGCTGGCCGCAGCTCGGCGCGGGAGCCTCTTCCCTGCCGCAGCTCGCCGCCCTGCTCACCTCGCTGCCGGCGCTGTCGACAACGCTGAGTTTGACGCTGGCACGGGGCCGCCTGCGGAACGGGCGCCATGCACCGACGCTGACGACGCACGTGCGCGTCACCGGCCGCAGCTCCGACGAACTGGCGACGACGCGGCGGGAACTGGAACGGACGGCTCGCTCCGTGAAGACCGGCCTCGTACGGCTGGACCACGAGCAGGTCCCCGGCATGCTCGCCACTCTGCCTCTGGGAGGTACGCGGTGACGACCACCTGGACGCCTGCTTCGCCCGGGCCCGGGAGCGCACCCAGGGCAGGCGCCGGGCGGCCGCGTTTCGGTCTGGGGATGTTCGGGCCGCGGCGGGGCCGGCACGAGCTCGCGCCCGAGGAGTACGAGGCGCTGGCCCTGCCCGTCGGTGACGATGGTGTGGTCATCGGCACCGACCCGCACGGGGCGCCGGCCGTCCTCGGGGTGGCCCGCCCCACGCCGTTCGACGCCGTCCTGATCGGCGGCGCCTGGACGGCACAGGTCGTCGCCCTGCGGACCGTCGGCACGGGCGCCCGGGTAGCCGTGGAGACCGGCCGCCGCGGGCTGTGGACCCCGCTTGCGCAAACCGCCAACGGCGGGCAGCAGTGCGTGACCCTGCACGACGTCGGACGGGTGCCTCCACAGGGCCCGTCGGTGCACGCCCCTATCCTCGTCGTGCGCGACTGCGGCGCCCGGCCGCCCCGCGGGCGGGTCGTGACCGCACCCTGGCAGTCCGTCCTGACCCTGCTGCCCTACCTGGGGCCGGATGCGCCGCGTCTGCTGGGCGGCGCGGACCTGGTCGGCGTCCAGCGGGTCTCGCCGGAGGAGGCGCAGCAGCTCGGCAGCCTCCTCGGGCTGCCGCAGGCCGACGTCGAGGCGCTGCCCGCGCTCCCGGAGACGGTGACCTTGTGGTGCGCCCGGCGATCGTGGACGTACGTCGATGTGCGGGCGACGGATACCGAGACGCAGCTGCTGGGCGCCCCGCGCCGGATGGACTGACCGGCTGCGCGCACGCCAACAGACGGGGCGCGCACCCGGTGGTGCGCCCCCGTTCACTCGCAGGAGTCCGGCGGGCCGTCAGCCTTCGCCGAGGACGAGGAGCAGCTTGTCGGCGTCCGTCCGCGCCTTCGGAACTGCTGCCCAACAGGCGCGTGGCGGCGACGAGGAGGCGGCCCCCTCGTACAGGAACCTCAGCTCAGGAACCTCACGCGGAAGAACAGCTTCTCGGCGTTCACGGTGGCCTTCGGTTCTGCAGCACGACCCTCTTGTCGACCCCCCCCCGTCAGGGGCCGGCGGGCGGCAGGGCGCCGAAGGGTTGTCCCGGGGGCGGATAGGCGCCGTACGTGGGGGCCGGGCTGTTGCGCGTAGGGATTCGCGTTCGGTGGCGGGTCCTGCGGTGCGCCAGCGCAGCCCTCCGGCAGCTGGTTCGGCGGCGTCGAAAGGGGCAGGGTGGCTGGACCAACGACGCATGCCTCCTGAGTGCGGGCCCGTCGCGAACCTGCCGCGCTCTCTTCCCCGCCGATCCAGGGGGAATACATGGGTTATTCAGCTGGAAAGGAGCGAATCGGGCGCAGATCCCGCACGGTTGTGACTCCCGAGCGGGAAATCCTTGCACCAGCCGACTCCTGCGCCCCACCGGTCCGGTTGCCGCCGCCCGGGGTCCGGGGCGGCGCGCGGGGCGGCCGGTGGGGTGGGGGCGGGCCTGCCCCGGCGGTGCGTATGACGATTAGGCTGGGCAGGTGTACGGACGGGGGACCTCATCGGCCTCCCCTGTCGCAAACGGGGGAGACCCGGGCGGTCGGACGACGGGAACGGTCGGGCCCGACAGGCACTTCATGGGCGCTAGACCACACCAGGAGGCAATGTGAGCAGCGATCGGGACGAGATCCGCGCAGGCGGGTCCGCAGCCGGCGGGGACCGGTCCGACGCCGGTCACGATCACGAGCCCGACACCATGGGCGAGTTCACCATCGACTACACGCCACCTGCCTGGTACACGCAGAACGCCTCTTCCGCAGCGGCCGCCACGGCGGGCACCGGCGGCACCGGGGGTGGCGCGCAGCAGCCCACTCCTCCCCCGCCTTCGGGTGAACCGCTGGGGATGCCGCCTGCGCCGCCCGCCGAGGCGCGGAGCGACCGGGCGGAGACTGCTTCCGGGGAGACCGCTGCGACGGGCGGGGCGCAGAGCCCTGCCACGATGCGGTTCTCCGCGTCGGCACTGCAGGACGAGATCGCGGCACGGGGCGGCGAGGCAGCCACCTCCGTGCCGAGTGCCGTGACCGCCGACGCGGAGGGCGCAAAGGCCGCCGACGGTGTCGCGGGACAGGGCGCTGCCGGCGCCCCGGGTGACGCAGACGCCGCGGCCGGGCACGAGGCCCGCGCCGAGTCGGTCACGGGGCCGGGGCACGAGGCTGGTACGGGCTCCGATGCAGGAAGCCGCCTCGACGCCGGCACGAGCCGCACGGAGGACGAAAGCGCTTCTCCCGTCGCCGACGTCCCTGCTGACGACCAGAAGGCCGGAGAGGGCCCCGCGGAGGGCTCGTACGCGGCATCCGAGAACGGCTCCGGGGCCGCGCCGGCTTCCGAAGGCGCGGATGCGGCCTCCGAGACCGGGCAGGCGGCCCCGCGCCCCGAGGGCACCATGCGGTTCTCCGCCGCCGCGCTGCGCGACAGGGTCGCCGGGCGTGCGGACGAGGAGCCGGCGGAGGCGGCACAGGACGCTCCGGCGGCCGCGTGGGCCCCGCCGCCGGTGCCCCAGGCCGCGCTGCCTCCCCTCCCGCCGAACTTCGCCCCTGCGGCTCCGGTGCCGGACGCGCAGCAGCCTTCCGAGATGCCTGCGCCTCCCCCCATGCCGCCACAGGGTTTCCCGCCCGCCCCGGGCCCGTACGCCGCGGCCCAGCAGGGCGGCTCC
>NZ_JBAMDC010000160.1:0-13900 GCF_036961605.1 Streptomyces sp. KLMMK | reverse complement strand
CCGGCGGCCTCGGCCTCGTGGAGGTGATCGGAGCGCTCGCCAGGGCCCTGTCCGGGGAGGCCCCCCCGCGCGGCACGCGCGGGGGGACGCGACCCGTCCCCGTACCGCCGCAGCCCGCCGCCCCGGCGCAGGGCCCCGTGCCCTGCCCTGCCTCCGCCCCGGGCGGCGCCTCGCCCGCCTTCGAGGTCATCTACCTCCTGGACGCCGACGACAGCGCCGTCCCGCGCCTGCGCACCCGGCTCGACGCCCTGGGCGACTCCCTCGTCGTCGTCGGCGGCGACGGTCTGTGGAACGTCCACGTCCACGTGGACGACGCCGGAGCCGCCGTCGAGGCCGGCATCGAGGCGGGGCGCCCGCACCGCATCCGCATCACCCACTTCGCCGGAGCCGCCGCAGGAACCGTCGCCGCAGCACCGGCAGACGACCCCGGCCGCACCCGCGAGCCCGCCCGGCGCGCCGTCGTCGCGGTCGTCCCCGGCGAAGGCCTCGCCGGGCTGTGCGCGGACGCCGGCGCCACCGTCGTCGCGGCCCGCCCCGGGGAGCCCCCCGCCAGCGGGGAGCTCGTCGACGCCATCCGCCGCGCCAACGCCCGCGAGGTCGTCCTGCTCCCCAACGACCCCGAACTGCGGCACACCGCGGCCGCCGCGGCCGAGCAGGCCCGCGCCGCGGGCGTCCGCGTCGCCCTCATCCCGACCCGCGCCGCCGTCCAGGGCATCGCCGCGCTCGCCGTCCACGAGCCCGCACGCCGCTTCGACGAGGACGTCGTCGCGATGACCTCCGCCGCCGGAGCCACCCGCTACGCCGAGCTCGCCGTCGCCGAACGGCAGGCCTGGACCATGGCCGGCGTCTGCCAGGCGGGCGACGTGCTCGGCCTCATCGACGGCGACGTGGCCGTCATCGGCTCCGACCTCACCGCCACCGCCGCGACCGTCCTGGACCGCATGCTGGCCGCGGGCGGCGAAATGGTCACCCTCGTCCTCGGCGCGGACGTGCCCGACGCCGTCGCCGACCGCCTGGAGCGGCACGTACGGGGCGGCCACCTCGCCGTCGACACAGTGGTCTACCGGGGCGGGCAGCAGGCGCCGCCGCTGCTCATCGGCATCGAGTGACCCCGGACGAGTCACGGGGCGGGGCAACGGGCGAAACACCGGACGAGGCAACGGGCGAAACCTCGGACGAGGCGCCGAATGGCACCGTCTGTCAGTGCGGTGGTGTGCAATGGGACGCGTGCCAGCGCTTCACGAACCCCTGAAGAAGATCCTCGGCGGCAGCACCGCGAAGGTGATGGCCGAGCACCTCGACCTGCACACGGCCGGCGATCTGCTGCACCACTACCCGCGCCGCTACGCCGAGCGCGGTGAGCTGACGCGCCTGGCCGACCTGCCGCTGGACGAGCACGTCACCGTCGTCGCCCAGGTCGCCAAGGCCGCCATGAAGACGTTCAACCACGGCAAGGGCGTCCGCCTGGAGGTCGTCGTCACCGACGGCACCGGCTCCCTGACCCTCGTCTTCTTCGGCCGCGGCGCCTACGCGCGGGAGAAGGAGCTGATCCCCGGCCGCCGCGGCATGTTCGCCGGCAAGGTCTCGGTCTTCAACCGCACCCGCCAGCTCCTCCACCCCGACTACGAGCTCCTGGACCGCGACAGCGGGGCCGGCGCCGCCGAGGCCTTCGCCGGCCGTCTCCTGCCGATCTACCCCGCCTGCAAGCAGTTCCAGTCCTGGAAGCTCACCAAGGCCGTCGACACCCTGCTGGACCTGTTCGAGGCCGAGCAGTGGCAGGGCCTCACCGATCCGCTGCCCCCCTCGCTGCGCGACGGTCGCGGCCTGGCCGCCCTCCCCGACGCCTTCCGCAAGGTCCACCGGCCCCGCAACAAGGCCGACATCGAGGACGCCCGGGCCCGCCTGAAGTGGGACGAGGCGTTCGTCCTCCAGGTCGCCCTCGCCCGCCGCCGGCACGCCGACTCCCAGCTGCCGGCCGTGGCCCGCAAGCCCGTGGCCGGCGGCATCCTCGACGCCTTCGACGCCAAGCTGCCCTTCACCCTCACCGAGGGCCAGCGCGCCGTCTCCGCGGAGATCTTCGACGACCTGGCCACCGAGCACCCCATGCACCGCCTCCTGCAGGGAGAGGTCGGCTCGGGCAAGACCATGGTGGCCCTGCGCGCCATGCTCGGCGTCGTCGACGCCGGCGGCCAGGCCGCGATGCTCGCCCCCACCGAAGTGCTCGCCCAGCAGCACCACCGGTCGGTCACCGAGATGATGGGCGAGCTGGCCGAGGGCGGCATGCTCGGCGGCGCCGAGCGGGGCACCAAGGTCGTGCTGCTCACCGGCTCCATGGGGACGGCAGCCCGGCGGCAGGCGCTGCTCGACCTCGTCACGGGCGAGGCCGGCATCGTCATCGGCACCCACGCCCTCATCGAGGACAAGGTGCAGTTCCACGACCTCGGCCTGGTCGTGGTCGACGAGCAGCACCGCTTCGGCGTCGAGCAGCGCGACGCCCTGCGCTCTAAGGGGAAGCAGCCGCCGCATCTCCTGGTGATGACCGCGACCCCGATCCCGCGGACCGTCGCCATGACCGTCTTCGGCGACCTGGAGACCTCCGTCCTGGACCAGTTGCCGGCCGGCCGCTCGCCCATCGCGACCCATGTGGTGCCCGCCAAGGACAAGCCCCACTTCCTGGCGCGCACCTGGGAGCGCGTGCGCGAGGAGATCGAGGGCGGGCACCAGGCCTACGTGGTCTGCCCCCGGATCGGCGACGACCTGGGGGAGGAGGGTGATGCCAGGACGCCCGCGAAGGGCACCTCGAAGGGCACCTCGAAGAGCGCCTCCAAGGGCGGGACGGGGGACGAGGCGGGGCAGGCCGCGGCGGAGGGCGACGGCGAGCGGCGCCCGCCCCTCGCCGTCCTGGACGTCGCCGCGCAGCTCGCCAAAGGCCCCCTGAGCGGGCTGCGCGTGGAGGTGCTGCACGGCCGCATGCAGCCCGACGCCAAGGACGACGTGATGCGCCGCTTCGCCGCCGGCGAGGTGGACGTCCTGGTGGCCACGACCGTCATCGAGGTCGGCGTGAATGTGCCCAACTCCACCGTCATGGTGATCATGGACGCGGACCGGTTCGGCGTCTCCCAGCTCCACCAGCTGCGCGGCCGCGTGGGGCGCGGTTCGGCCCCGGGCCTGTGCCTGCTGGTCACCGACGCCCCGGAGGCGAGCCCGTCCCGCGCCCGCCTCGCCGCCGTCGCCGGCACCCTGGACGGCTTCGAGCTCTCCCGCATCGACCTCGAACAGCGCCGCGAGGGCGACGTCCTCGGCCAGGCCCAGTCCGGCGTCCGGTCGTCCCTGCGCATGCTCACCGTCATCGACGACGAGGAGGTCATCGCCGCCGCCCGGGAGGAGGCCGCGGCCGTCGTCGCCGCCGACCCGGAGCTGGAGGCGCTGCCCGACCTGCGCACCGCGCTGGACGCCCTGCTGGACGAGGAGCGGGAGCAGTACCTGGACAAGGGCTGAGCACGCCCGTCCGGCCACGGGACCCGCACCCGGGGCGACAGCCCCCGCGGAGGCGCCCGGCGGGCTGCGACGCCCTAGGCTGAAGGGGCGGCGCCCGGCCGGCCGACCGTCAGGTCGTCGCAGCCCCGCCGCACCGTCAGACCGCCGCACACCGCCCCACCGCCACACCGTCGCGAAGGACCGAGGACCCCATGACCCGCGTGATCGCCGGCATCGCCGGCGGACGCCGCCTGGCCGTGCCGCCCGGCACCGGCACCCGCCCGACCTCCGACCGGGCGCGCGAGGGCCTGTTCTCCACCCTGGAGTCCCTGCTGGGCACCCTCCACGGCACCCGCGTCCTGGACCTGTACGGAGGCTCGGGCGCGGTCGGCCTGGAGGCGCTCTCGCGCGGCGCCGCGCACGTCCTGCTGGTGGAGGCCGACGCCCGCGCGACGCGCACCATCCGCGAGAACGTCCGCACGCTCGGGCTGCCCGGAGCCGAGGTCCGATCCGGCAAGGCCGAGCAGATCGCGGCCGGCCCGCCCCCCGCGGCCCCCTACGACGTGGTCTTCCTCGACCCGCCCTACGCCGTCACCGACGAGGCGCTCCGCGAGATTCTCCTCACACTCCGTGCCGGGGGGTGGCTTGCGGACGAAGCGCTGGCCACCGTGGAGCGCAGCACCAGAGGCGGAGAATTCCCCTGGCCGGACGGTTTCGAGGCACTGAGGGCCCGTCGCTACGGCGAGGGGACGCTTTGGTACGGTCGCGCCGCCTCGACGTGCGCCGAAGAGACTTCTCCCCGCGCGTCATGAATGGACCGGAGAGCGAGGAGACACCGTTGCGCCGCGCCGTCTGTCCGGGGTCGTTCGACCCCGTCACCAATGGACACCTCGACATCATCGCCCGCGCTTCCAGGCTGTACGACGTCGTCCACGTCGCAGTGATGATCAACCAGTCGAAGAAGGGCCTGTTCACGGTCGAGGAGCGGATAGACCTGCTCCGCCAGGTCACCGCCGAGTACGGCAACGTGAAGGTGGAGTCCTTCCACGGCCTCCTCGTCGACTTCTGCAAGCAGCGCGACATCCCCGCCATCGTCAAGGGCCTGCGGGCGGTCAGCGACTTCGACTACGAGCTGCAGATGGCCCAGATGAACAACGGGCTCTCGGGCGTCGAGACCCTGTTCGTCCCGACCAACCCGACGTACAGCTTCCTGTCGTCCAGCCTGGTCAAGGAGGTCGCGGCCTGGGGCGGAGACGTCTCCCACCTGGTCCCGCCGCTGGTGCTGGAGGCGCTCACCGAACGGCTCGGCGAGCGCTGACACCCCGCCCCTCCCGGCAGCTGTCGGGCGGAGGCCGACTGCCCGTACAGTCGACCCCGTTCGTGTCGTCCGGCAGAAGAAAGTGGCGAGCGCCAGGTGGACGTCCAGAAGAAGCTCGACGAGATCGTCACGACCGTCACCGGCGCCCGCTCCATGCCGATGTCCGCCTCGTGCGTGATCAACCGCGCCGAGTTGCTCGCCCTGCTCGAGGAGCTCCGCGCCGGGCTGCCCGGCTCGCTCGCCCGCGCGCAGGAGCTCATCGGCGACCGCGAGCAGATGGTCGCCGAGGCCCGTGAGGAAGCCGAGCGGATCATCGAGTCGGCGCGCGCCCACCGCGGTTCGCTGATCTCCGACACCGAGGTCGCCCGGCAGTCCCAGGAAGAGGCCGACCGGATCCTCGCCGAGGCCCGCCGGCAGGCCGGGGAGGTCCGCGCCGAGGCCGACGACTACGTCGACAGCAAGCTCGCCAACTTCGAGGTCGTCCTCACCAAGACCATCGGCTCCGTCGACCGGGGCCGCGAGAAGCTGCTGGGCCGCGCGGACGGGGACGGGGGCTACGGAGGGCCGGAGGGGGACGCGGACGCCCCGGAGCCCAGCTCCGACCCCCGTGTCCAGCGGCAGCAGGCCGATGCCTACGTCGACGCGAAGCTCGGCGCCGTCTCGGCGGTCCTGAGCAAGACGCTGGAGGCCGTCGGCCGCGGCCGCGAGAAGCTCCTCGGCTCCCGCCCGGCCGACGAGCTGGGCGCCCACATGGCCGCCCAGGACGGCTTCCACGCCGCCAGCCCCACCAGCGACGCCGACTTCCTCGCGGGACTGGCCGCGCCCCAGGCGCAGGCCGCCCCGGAGCCGGCCGCCGCCCCCCACGGGGCGCCCCATGCGGCGCCCCACGCGGGCTACGACGGCTACTACGAGCAGCAGGGCTACGGAGCCGACCCGTACGTCTACCAGCAGCAGTACGAGGCGGACGGCTCCCACGGGCAGCAGGCGGACCCGTACGCGGTCCAGGGCGGCTACCACCAGGCCGACCCGTACGCCTGGCCCTCCCCGGCCCCGGGCGACGGCCACGGCGCCCACGGCGGCTACGTGCCCCAGCAGCACCAGCCTGCACAGCACCAGTCCGCGCAGCATCAGCCGCCGCAGCACCACCTCGCCCAGGACCGGCCCCAGGCGGGCGCAGCGCTGGACGAGACGAGCCTCTTCGACACGTCGATGATCGACCTGGAGCAGCTCCGCCGTTACGAACAGGGCCGCTGACCGGCGCCTTACGACGGCCGATTGGGTCTACGGCGACCCGTCCAGTATCCTGGCTCTTCGGTCGCGTGTGCATTCGCGATCTCGGCTGCCCTCATCGCATGCGTCACCGCATACGGTCCGGGCCGCCGTCACCGCAGCGTAGAAAGCAGGAAGCCCTGAACGCCCGCCTCGATCACCGTTCCCCTCTCGTGTTCGACACACGCGAGCTGGGTCGGCGTCCCGGTGCGCTGAAGAGGGTCTCCCGCTCCGTACCGGCCCCCGATCACCTCGGTATCGAGGTCATCTCCGTGGCCGAGGGCGCGACCGTCGAGCTCGACCTCCGACTGGAGTCGGTCATGGAAGGGGTGCTTGTCACAGGCACCGCCCGTGCACCGCTCACCGGGGAGTGCGTAAGGTGTCTGGAGCCGCTCGAGCGTGAGCTCGAAGTGGACTTCCAGGAGATGTACTCCTACCCCGACGCCGATGACCGGAGCCGCCCCGCGGATACCGGCGACGACGCCGAGGAAGACGAAGAGGACATGCTCTTTCTCGAGGCCGACTTGCTCGACCTCGAACCCGTGCTGCGTGACGCGGTGGTGCTCGCACTGCCGCTGCAGCCGGTGTGCCAGGACGACTGCCCCGGCCTGTGCTCCGAGTGCGGAGCGCGGCTGGTGGACGACCCGGACCACCACCACGAGACCGTCGACATTCGTTGGGCGGCACTGCAGGGACTCGCCGGTTCCGACCAGGACGGCGAGAAGGACAACGCACCCCGCTCCGTCGGGGATGACTCACAGGAGAAGTAGCCGTGGCTGTTCCGAAGCGGAAGATGTCGCGCAGCAACACGCGCCACCGCCGGTCGCAGTGGAAGGCTGCGGTCACCCCCCTGGTGGCGTGCGAGCGCTGCCACGAGCCGAAGCAGCAGCACATCGCGTGCCCGAGCTGCGGCACCTACAACAAGCGCCAGGTCCTCGAGGTCTGATCGGCGGGTGACAGGCTCCATGTCAGACGCCACTACGCCGAAGAGGGCGCCGGCGGACACGGCCTCGTCTCACACGCTTCTGGAAGGGCGGCTCGGGTACAAACTCGAGACCGCCCTTCTGGTGCGTGCGCTGACCCACCGTTCCTACGCGTACGAGAACGGCGGCCTGCCGACGAACGAGCGCCTGGAGTTCCTCGGGGACTCCGTCCTGGGCCTCGTGGTCACGGACACGCTCTACCGCATCCACCCCGACCTGCCCGAGGGCCAGCTGGCCAAGCTGCGGGCCGCGGTGGTCAACTCCCGTGCACTGGCGGAGGTGGGCCGTGGGCTCGACCTCGGCTCCTTCATCCGGCTCGGCCGCGGTGAAGAGGGCACGGGCGGCCGCAACAAGGCGTCCATCCTCGCGGACACCCTGGAAGCGGTCATCGGTGCGGTCTATCTCGACCAGGGTCTCGAGGCTGCTGCCGAGCTGGTTCACCGGCTCTTCGATCCGCTGATCGAGAAGTCCTCGAACCTCGGCGCCGGCCTGGACTGGAAGACCAGCCTCCAGGAGCTGACCGCGACGGAGGGACTCGGCGTGCCCGAGTACCTGGTCTCCGAGACCGGTCCCGACCACGAGAAGACCTTCACGGCTGCTGCCCGCGTCGGTGGTGTCGCGTACGGCACCGGCACCGGCCGCAGCAAGAAGGAAGCGGAGCAGCAGGCGGCGGAAGCCGCCTGGCGCGCCATCCACGAGGCGGCGGAGGCTCGCACAGCCGCCGCCGCGAAGGCCGAGGCCGTGCAGGCCGAAGCCGTGGACAAGGCGGAGGCCGGCAAGGCCGAAGCCGCGGAGCAGGCCGGGGTCGAGACGACCGAGGCCGACGCCGCATCCTGACGCACACGTCCCCGAACGCCGGGCGCCCCTGACTCCAGGGCCGCCCGGCGTTCGGCGAACGTGCCGCTGCAGCAAGCAGCAAGCAGCAAGCAGTGCGCGGTACCGGCGCCGAGGCGCCGCAGTACCGAAACAATGAGTGTCGAAGCGCCGACCGCAGCATCCGCGGGATCCGCCGTACCCGGGCGGCGCCCGCGAGCCCTTCCCGGAGGAGCCCCGTGCCCGAACTGCCCGAGGTCGAGGTCGTCCGGCGCGGGCTCGCGCAGTGGGCCTGCGGCCGCACCGTGGCCGACGTCCAGGTGCTGCACCCCCGGGCGATCCGGCGCCACCTCGCCGGCCCCGAGGACTTCGCCGCCCAGTTGGCCGGCCGCCGCCTCGGCGTGGCCCGGCGGCGCGGCAAGTACCTCTGGCTGCCGCTGGAGACGGAAGGCCCCACGGCCCCCGACCGGGCGGTCCTCGCCCACCTCGGCATGAGCGGCCAGCTCCTCGTCCAGCCGCACGAGGCCCCCGACGAGAAGCACCTGCGCATCCGCATCCGGTTCGACGACACCGCCGGCACGGAGCTGCGCTTCGTCGACCAGCGCACCTTCGGCGGGCTCTCCCTGCACGACACGGTGCCCGGCGACCCCGAGGGGCTCCCCGACGTCATCGCGCACATCGCCCGCGACCCCCTCGACCCCGCCTTCGACGACGAGGCCTTCCACGCCGCGCTGCGCCGACGCCGTACGACGCTCAAGCGGGCCCTGCTCGACCAGTCGCTCATCAGCGGGGTCGGCAACATCTACGCGGACGAGGCGCTGTGGCGCTCCCGGCTGCACTACGACCGGCCCACCGCGTCCCTGACCCGGCCGCGCAGCGCCGAGCTGCTCACGCACATCCGCGAGGTCATGAACGAAGCCCTCGCCGTCGGCGGCACCAGCTTCGACAGCCTCTACGTCAACGTGAACGGCGAGTCCGGCTACTTCGACCGCTCGCTGGACGCGTACGGGCGCGAGGACGAGCCGTGCCGCCGCTGCGGTACGGCCATGCGCCGCCGCCCCTGGATGAACCGATCCAGCTACTTCTGCCCGCGCTGCCAGCGCCCTCCGCGCCCGCGCGCCGCGTAGCCGTTCCCGCGCCGGGCAGCGCCCGGGACGCCTTCCTGCTTACGCCCCGCGCTCCGCGTCGTACTTCTCCTGGGCCGCGAGGATCTCCGGCATGCGCTCCTCCAGCAGCCCGATCAGCCCCACGAGTCGGTCGGCGACGTCCTGCCCCAGCGGCGTGAGCGCGTAGTCCACGCGGGGCGGGTTGGTCGGCTGCGCCTCCCGGTGCACCAGGCCGTCGCGCTCCAGTGCGTGCAGCGTCTGGGACAGCATCTTCTCGCTCACGCCGTCGACCCGGCGGCGCAGCTCGTTGAAGCGCAGCGTGCACTCGTACAGGGCCACGACCGTCAGTGCGCCCCATCGCCCCGTGACGTGCTCCAGGGTGCCGCGCGAGGGGCAGGAGCGGGCGAACACGTCGAAGGGCAGGTCCGGGTCCATGGTCGCAAGCATACTCCCGCACAGCGCTAACTTCTGGATTGCGCTTTCTAAAAGTTAGTGCTTTCCTTCTGGTCGTGCCGCTCGGCACACGCCGCCGTGTGCCGCCCGGCATGCGCCCGTCCATTGGAGGCCCCCATGACCGACGCCCTGCCCCAGCCCGTCGTCTCCGTCGCTTACCACTCCGGCTTCGGCCACACTGCCGTCCTCGCCGAGGCGGTCCGGGACGGCGCCGCCGACGCCGGCGCGACCGTCCACCTGGTCAAGGTCGACGAGATGACGGACGCCGAGTGGGCGCAGCTCGACGCGTCCGACGCGATCGTCTTCGGCTCGCCCACCTACATGGGCACCGCCAGCGCCGCTTTCCACGCCTTCGCCCAGCAGAC
The DNA here is from genome assembly GCF_036961605.1 of Streptomyces sp. KLMMK. Lineage (NCBI taxonomy): Bacteria > Bacillati > Actinomycetota > Actinomycetes > Kitasatosporales > Streptomycetaceae > Streptomyces > Streptomyces sp. KLMMK. The sequence continues at coordinate 4,116 of NZ_JBAMDC010000160.1, read as the reverse complement.
CTCCGGCCGCTGGGCCGACCGCGCCTGGCAGGACAAGATCGCCGCAGGGTTCACCAACTCCGCCTCCAAGAGCGGCGACAAGCTGGCCACCCTGCAGTACTTCTCGCTCCTGGGCGCGCAGCACGGCATGCACTGGGTCGGCCTCGGCCTGCTGCCCGGCTGGAACAGCTCCGTGGCTTCCGAGAACGACCTCAACCGCCTCGGCTTCTTCCTCGGCGCAGCAGCGCAGAGCAACGCCGACCAGGGCACCGAGGGCGTCCACAAGGCGGACATCCTGACCGCGGAGCACCTGGGTACGCGGGTCGCCGAGGCCGCCCGGGTCGCGCTCGCCGGCCGCGCCGCACTCTGATCCGACGGATCGCCCCCACGGGGTGTCGGGTGCTGCAGGGGGTGTGCCTTGAGCGAGCCCCGCATGGGGCGACCCCACGGCAGTCGCATACGGCGGATCCTGACCGCCGCACGGGGCGCGCTACGGGCACCGTATGAGGCGGCCTTCGAGCCCCATGAGGCCGCCTCTGTCGCCGCATGGGGCGGGCCCGCCGCGCACCGTGCAGTGATCAGTAACCGAAGTCCTGCGTCCACCAGGGGCCGCTCGCGCTGGTGTTCAGCCCGATGCCCAGGGTGCGGTAGTCGCGGTTGAGGATGTTCGCCCGGTGGCCGGCGCTGCGCATCCAGGCGTCCATCACGGCGCGGGCGTCCGGGTGGCCACGGGCGATGTTCTCCCCGCCGAGGTTCCGGATGCCGTGCTTGGCGGCCCGGTCCCAGGGTGTGCGGCCGTCCGGGTCCGTGTGGTTGAAGAATCCGCGCCGCGCCATGTCGTCGCTGAACGCCTGGGCGAGCCCGGTCAGCCGGGCGCTGGCCTTCAGCGGCCTGAGGCCCGCCTTCGCCCGCTCCTGATTGACCAGGGCGAGCAACTGCCGTGCCACCGACGGGTAGAGAGCGGCCTGATCGGCCGTCTGCTGTTCCTGTCCGGCGGGCTGCGCATGGTCGGCGACCCGGGTCCGCCCCTGGGCCTGGGCTTGGGCCTGGGCTTGTGCATCGGGCGCCGGGGCTGCACCTTCCCGGCCCGGAGCGTCGGCGGCCTGCGCATCGCCGGAGCCGCCGCCCGGCCCCGTACGCCCTTCGCCGCCCGGATCGTTGCCCGCCCCCTGCGGCCCCGGAGTCGCGTCGGCAGGCGCTGCCGGCGGGCCGGACGGGGAGGAAGCGGAGCCGACGGGCACTGCGGTGTCCCCGCGCGGCGCGGGAGGCCGTTCGGCGTTGCGGCTCACGTGCGACTGGCCGCGGCCGGAAGGCCCTGCGTCGGGCCGCGTGAACTCGGTGACGGGCGGCTCTTCGGTCCGCACCTGCCCGCCGCCGTGGTCGTCGTTGCCGAGCTGGAGGGTGCCCCCGCCGGAGAACAGGCCGGAGGTCATCGCGACCACGCCCATGGCCATGGCGGCGGACGCGCCCAGCAGCCCCGTACGCACCGGGGTCTTCGGCCGGGCACGCGGGCGCCGGGGATCGGGGGGCCATTCCGCGGCCGTGGCGCCGGGATCGCCGGAGGGATCGGGGGCTGAGGCGCCGCTCGTCCTCCCGGCGTGCGGGGGAGCGGGGACGGGGCTGCCTGCGGTCCTGGGGGCAGAGCGTCGGTGGCGACCCATCCGCTGCCTTCCTTACGTGTTCGGCTCGTTGTGCGTCACTCGTACGGGGAGGGGAGACCTTGTCGAGCGGCGACTGTACGGCAATAGACGCGGGGTCGAAGTGCTGATTATGCAATTGGCCGGTTAGCGTGCAGACATGAACGAGAATGTCCGTCTCACGGCGTGGGTCCGTGGACATGTGCAAGGTGTCGGCTTCCGGTGGTTCACGCGGGAGAACGCTTTGCGTATCGGAGCGCTCGCCGGCTTCGCGTCGAATCTGGCCGACGGCAGGGTCCAGGTCGTCGCGGAGGGCCCGCGCGAGGGGTGCGAACTTCTGCTCGATTGGCTGCGGGCGGGCGACACGCCCGGGCGGGTGGAAGGGGTGACCGAGATCTGGGGTGACCCGCGGGGCGGTTATGACGGGTTCGAGATCCGCTGACCATAACGGTTCGGAAAACGGGAAATCGTCCGGGAGGGTGTGCGCGGGGGCCGTGAAGAACGGGGGCCGAGGGTCACGATGACCTTAGTGATATGCCTTTGGCATATGCGTGGGAGAGAAATTCCCTGATGGTTGCCAAGACGGCCCCGGCGTGGAAGGCTGCGAGGCAACGGATGATCTCCACGCCCCTCCGGGCCCCGGCCGCGCCGGCGCCGCGCATTGACCGCCGCGCCCCCCGGGACGCCCGCGGATACGGGGTGTGATCGTGTTGACCGTCAAACTTTTTGGTGAGACTCTGGAAGCCCCGCGCACCTTAGCTGTTTGGCATTGAAGACTGCAGCAACGATGGCAGACACCGCGGGTGCGAATCCCTCACGACCCACACCGCTTCGGTCGGTCACTCAGTGTGGAGGACCATCCATCATGGCAAAGGCGCTTCTCGGTTACGTCGGCGGCTCCGACCCCCGAGTCCTCGCCGAGATGCGACGGCTTCAGCAGCGTGTCCAGGACCTCGAATCCGAGCTCATCCGGATGCAGGCCGAGAATGACGCGCTGTCTGCCGCCGCTCACCACGGCGACTCGCTGCTCGACAGCATCGACGTTTCCAAGGCGGAGCCTGCGCTCGCCTGACCAGAGGCCCTGCCCCGGGGGCCGGTCGGGCTGCACTGTCAGCCGCTTGAGAGTTGCAAGGGACGCTTCGGCGTCCCTTCGTCATTTCCGATCATCGTATCGTCGCGGTGTTTCCCAGCGGTTGCGGCTATTTTTTCCCACTTTTCGGTGCGCTCTTAACGACTGATGTGCCCTGCCCCTTCCCAGGTGAAACCAATTGAAGGGCGCGGCACGCCAGCATGCCGTCCGGGGCGGCTCCCGTAGAGGCCCGGCCGGTAGAGTCCTACCGCGTGCACCTCAAGAGCCTGACCCTGCGGGGGTTCAAATCCTTCGCCTCCGCGACGACCCTGCGCTTCGAACCCGGGATCACCTGCGTCGTGGGGCCCAACGGCTCCGGCAAGTCCAATGTCGTCGACGCCTTGTCCTGGGTCATGGGCGAGCAGGGGGCCAAGTCCCTGCGCGGCGGCAAGATGGAAGACGTGATCTTCGCCGGGACGACCGGCCGCCCGCCGCTGGGCCGCGCCGAGGTCTCCCTCACGATCGACAACTCCGACGGGGCCCTGCCGATCGACTACTCCGAGGTCACCATCACGCGGATCATGTTCCGCAACGGCGGCAGCGAGTACCAGCTCAACGGCGACACCTGCCGGCTGCTCGACATCCAGGAACTGCTCTCGGACTCCGGCATCGGCCGCGAGATGCACGTCATCGTCGGCCAGGGCCAGCTCGACTCCGTGCTGCACGCCGACCCCACCGGCCGCCGCGCCTTCATCGAGGAGGCGGCGGGCGTCCTCAAGCACCGCAAGCGCAAGGAGAAGGCGCTGCGGAAGCTCGACGCGATGCGCGCGAACCTCGCCCGCGTCCAGGACCTCACCGACGAGCTCCGCCGGCAGCTCAAGCCGCTCGGCCGGCAGGCGGCCGTCGCGCGCCGTGCCGCCGTCATCCAGGCCGACCTGCGCGACGCGCGCCTGCGGCTCCTCGCCGACGACCTCGTCACCCTCCGGGAAGCGCTGCGGGCCGAGCTGGCCGACGAGGCCGCCCTCAAGGCCCGCAAGGACGGCGCCGAGGCCGAGCTGAAGGCCGCCCTGCAGCGTGAGGCGGTCCTGGAGGAGCAGGTGCGCACGCTCGCCCCGCGCCTGGCCGCCGCCCAGCAGACCTGGTACGAGCTCTCGCGCCTCGCCGAGCGCGTGCGCGGCACGATCGGACTCGCCGACGCGCGCGTCACCAGCGCCACCTCCGCCCCCGCCGAGGAGCGGCGCGGCCGCGAACCGGAGGACCTGGAGCGCGAGGCGGCCCGCGTCCGCGAGCAGGAGGCCGAGCTGGAGGCCGCCCTGGAGGCGGCGAGCCGCGCTCTGGAGGACACCACCGAGCACCGTGCGGCCCTGGAGCGGCAGCTGGCGGACGAGGAGCGCCGGCTGCGCGACGCCGCCCGCGCCATCGCCGACCACC
>NZ_JBAMDC010000016.1:0-59393 GCF_036961605.1 Streptomyces sp. KLMMK | reverse complement strand
GAGCCAAGGGCATCCGCGCCGCTTGGCAGGGCGCTTGTTGCTGACGCTGGCAGCGCCGTACGGTGGGCACGGGCCGCCCGCATCCGCAGCCTGAAGAGGGACCTGGAGGCTTCTCAGCGCGAGCGATAAGCAGCCGCGACTCCGGCCGAGGCTCCGCAGTGGCGGACCGAGGCTCCGCAGTGGCTCGGCGCGCTGACCACCATGCAGGCCGGGTACGAACTCGTCCAGGTTAGCGATGCGGACCTGCCGGGGCTGGCGCTGCCGGACCTCATTCCGCCCGCCACGCCGCCGACGGGCGCACCCCTGCTTCCCTGGCCGCGCTGACCATGCCAGGCGCCGGCCTGCTTCGGCCCCGTCCGGCCCGGTTCCCGGTTACGGCCCATGACAGCACAGGCGCCGGGGGATTCAAAGGCTTCACTGCGACCCTGGCGTCTGTGAATCGAAGGTAAAAAAGGCGCCAGGTAATGCTTTCCATGTCTGGGGGGTGTGGTGGGGAACCGGGGGGCGGACGGCGCGGACTGCGCCGACGAGCATCGGGAGCCGGTGTTGCGCAGCGCCGAGAGAACTCCGTATGGCCAAGAGCCGATGGTTCACAGTTTCACCGTCGCTCTGAGGGCCGGCCGCGACCAGGTGGTCACTGCAAGCGGAGTGCTGCCCGAGGACCGACCCGTCCGTCCACGACGCCGGATGCAGCGGTGCTGGGCAGCTCGGCCGCGTAGTCGGGCAGGTCGACGCTGCTGATCTGCTTGCCCTTCTCCAGCATCTTGTTGAGGATCCAGCGCCGGTTCAGCAGCGCGTTGCGCACCCGCAGCCCGGTCGCGGTGCCGGGCGCCAGGAACGGGCCGGTGCGGTCGCCGCCCTTCCGGTAGCCCTGAGCGTAGTCGCGCAGGGTGTGTTCGTAGCGGGCGAAAGCAGTGCGGTGGTCGCCGCGGGCCCTGGCCAGCTCGCCGGCCAGGACGTACGCCGCCACTATGGCGGTGCCGGTGCCCATCCCGACGATGGCGGCCCCGCAGGCGGCGTCGCCGAGCAGGGCGATCCGGCCGGTGGACCAAGCGGAGACGTCGGCCCGACTGATCGAGTCGAAGTACAGCTCAGGAGCCTGCCCAAGGCTCGCCAGTAGCCGGGGCACCTCCCAGTCGAGGCCTGCGAAGGCGTCCCGGATCAGCGTCTTCTGCTGCGCCATGTCGTGGCGGCCGTACCGGAGTTCAGCCGAGGCGAAGAGGAAGAAGGCACGCGCCCGAGTCGGGTCGCGGTGGTCGGCGCCGATGGCGGCAAGCCGGCCGGGACGTTGAGTCCGACGGAGCCGGGCGGCAGGCCCAGGTAGTTGGGCAGCTGCCAGGTGGCTGCGTAGTAGCCGAGGTGACGGACGTAGCGCTCCTCCGGGCCGAAGGTGAGTCGACGGACGTTGGAGTGCAGCCCGTCGGTGCCGATCACCAGGTCGAACTCGCGTGGCGCGCCGTGCCGGAAGGCCACTTGGATGCAGTTGGGCGTCTCCTACAGGGCGGTGATCGAGTCGCCGAAGATGTACGCGGTGCGCGAGAGGCTGCGCTGGTACAGCACCTGGGCGATCTCCCCGCGCGGGACCTCGACGTCTCCGCCCGCGAAGTCGGCCGGCAGGTGGAGGGGCTGATGGCCGCGCCGGTCGACGAAGGTCATCGGACTGCCGCCGGTGCCGAGCGCGCGCAGCTCGTCGAGCACGCCCATCCGTTCCAGCACAGTCAGGTGGGTCTCGCCACGGAAGTCGACCGCTTGGCCGCCGCCGCGCAGGGCAGCGCGCCGTACCGGGTAACTCGGGGAAGACCAGCCGCAACCGGTCGCCCCGGGCCCCGGGCCCCGGGCCCTGGGCCCCGGGCCCTGGGCCCGCGGGAGTCGACGTCGGCGACGCGGTAGAGCGCGACGTCGACGGCCCCGGCCCGAGAGGTGCCGAAGCGGACCCCGATCGCTTCGGCGGCCCTGTTACACCGAGACGGACCGTGTGGTCGAAGTCGGTCCTGCTCACGGAGAGCCACTTCGCGGCCTGCTCCGGTCCGAGCGGCGTCCCGGCGCCGACCAGCCCGGCCGGGCCCTCGCGCGGGCATACCTCCGCGCGCTGGCAGACTTCCGAGACCTGTCCGGGGTGGAGCAGCAGGCCCGTCGGGGTTCGCGCTCAGCTCGGTGAGCGGTCCAGTGGTCCGCAGTTGATGAGCAGGCGGACCACGAATGACGTCACGCGTGCCTTCTCGTCGTACGCGGTCGGGGTGCCGAGGGCTTGGCGATCCGGTCCGCCGCCGAGCCGCCGAGGATCGGCGAGCAGTGGGATCGGCGGGCAGCGGCCCCGGCGGCAGCGCGAGAGCTCGGGGCTCAAGAGGTCCGGGGTCCGGTCGGCCGACCGGTTCTCTCCTTGTCAGGCCGAAACGGCTCCTGTCATCCTGTCGGGGACAGCCCGGACGCAAGGGGTCGGAGAGAGCCGGTCTCGTCGTCTCGGTGGCCCAGGTGCTGGTCGTCGACGACATCCCTCTCGGCTGGGAATCCCGGCCGGCATCCGATTCGTGTTCAATACCGAACCGATCGACTCGGCCCACTTGCCCGCAAGTAAGCGAGATCATCGCCGTCCACTGGTCGGCTCGCTGGATCCGGCGCTGTCGCCCGCACACCGAAACTGGGCAACATAGCTGCAGCGCGGCGCGGCGCGTTCGGTCGGACACGCCGACAGCCCAATCGATCGAAACCGTGAACCCCAACGCTGTCTACGAATACGAAAGGGACACACACGCCATGAACAACCCCACGCGTGTCACCGGCGGCTCCGAGCGCCAGCTTCTCGAGTACATGCTCGACCACACTCGGGCCGAACTGATCGACACGGTGCGCGGCCTATCTGAAACAGACGCCCGCCGCCGTCTCGTCCCGTCCATGACGACATCGATCGGACTGGTCAAACACGCCGCGTTCGCAGAAAGGAAGTGGTTCCAGCACATCCTGGGAGGTTTGCCGGAATCCGAATGCGACGGTGCGATGGTCGGCGAGGCCAGCTTCGTGGTCAGTGACGACGAGACGGTGGCCGACGTGATCGCCGAATTCGAGCGCGCCGGCAACCGCGCACGAACGATCGCCGCGGACATCGACCTCGACGCCACCCGAGAGCACCCTGCTTTCGGCAGCGTCAGCCTGCGATGGATCTACCTGCTCATGATCCAGGAATTTGCCCGCCACGCCGGCCACAGCGACATCCTGCGTGAGCAGACCGACGCCAACCGCCGGACTTGAGCCAGACCGCCGGATCCCGCCCCGGCGGCTGGGCGCCGGCCTGCCGGGACTGCACCGGGCCTCCGTCGAATGCAACGCCCACAATATCCCCTCGGCCTGCCCTTGGAACGCATCGGCTTCGACTTCGAAGGCCGTCGCCCCGGGTCACCCTGAACATCAACACCGGCAGATGGACCGACACCCTCCTCTACGGCCTGCCGGCCCACCGCTGACGAGAGCCGGAAGCCGGGCCACAGCCGACAGCAGAGACCCCCGGCTCCAGGAGCGATAGCCGTTGTCCGTGGTAGGAGTTACCACCACAGTCCGGTCACCGATGGCCATCTCTACGAGTAGGGACAGCAGCTCGCCCGGCCTCCGTTGCCGGGTGAGGTGTGCTTGTCGGTACAACCGGCGTGAGCTGCCGCCACTGTGGACCGGTCCTCGCAGGATTCGGCTCAGCTGAGCCGGGTCGTGGCGTACGCCTCGATGGCGTCGCGCTGGTAGGCGGCCAGGCCCGGCACGATTGCCTCGTAGACCGCGTGCCACGGCTCGTTGTCCACGCAGGAGCGTCCGATCGCCCGGAACTCCTCCAGGTTCTCAGGCCGGTTGATGCTGATCCTGGGGTTACTGTCCTTCCCGGCTGCTCCAGTTCGGCGATCGTGCGGGAGACGGTCCGGACCAGGGCGTCGAGGCGGTCCGCCCCGCTCGGCGAGCAGCCGGCCGCGGTGCCGCGCAGGGCCTCCAGCTCATCGACCTGCTCGGCCAGGATCCGGCCGATCTCGGGCAGCCCACGCCCAGTTCCCGCAGCACCAGAATCTGCTGCAGCCGCAGGAGCTGCCGCTCTTCGTAGTAGCGGTGCTCGTTGGCGCCGATCCACGCCGGTGGCAGCACGCCGATCTCGTCGTAATGCCGCAGCGGCCGTTTCAACCCCGGCGTCCAGGCTTCTCCGGCGGCTCACGCCTACGTGCCACCCTCACCCTCACCGGCGGCGACCGGACCACACGGAAGGCTCAGGAGCAATGCAGGGCCGACACACCGTGTGTCGGGAACCATCCCTCCTGGGGACTCAGCATGCTCACCGGTACCGACTTCCTATTCGGTCCCCATGGGCCGGGGGCGGCACCTCGACCGGCTCCACTTCGACAGTGCGCCGGCCAGTGCCGCCCGTGACGCAGGGGACCGGCAACGGACTTGCCGCCTCAGGACGGTGCGGTGGCTGCATGACCACTGGCAGATCCTGCTCGGCACGGACACGATCCGGGCCCGTTGTCTCATTGGTGCCACCGGGCTTCGACGAAGAGCGATATAAGAAGCGCAACACCGCCGAGCGGGCGATCAACCGCTTGAAGCAGCACCGGGTGGTCGCCACTCGCTACGACAAGCGCGGCTATGTATTCAGACAAGTCCCGGGTGACGGGCCGGCCAAGCCAGCCATGCACGGATCTTGGACGTTGAGATAGCGTCCAGTGGGGAGGTTTGGGGGGTGAGTTTCCGATTGGCGGCGTACGCCGTGTGCATCCAGGACGGGCGGGTGCTGCTCGCCTGTCACGTACCACCGAAGGGCCAGGCCAACTGGACTCTTCCGGGCGGCAGGGTGGAGCAAGCGGAGGATCCGTTCGATGCAGTGATCAGAGAGGTCGCTGAGGAGACCGGCTGCAACGCGGTGGTCGAACGCCTGCTGGGCGTGGACTCAAGGATCATCCCCGCGGCCGAACGCACCATCCCCGGCGGAGCAGAACACCAGAATGTCGGCATCTTCTACCAGGTCCGCATCACCGGCGGCCAACTCCGGCCTGAGCCGAACGGCGACATCGCCGAGTCTGTCTGGACTCCGATCCCCGATGTCGCCGGCCTGCGCCGGTCATCGTTGGTCGACGTCGGACTCGCCCTGGCGCGGACCCTTCCGGCAACCGGCCACGTCGCTCCCGTCCCAGTCGGCGGCCTGATCCAGCACTGAGGCAACCACCAACGTCTACCCGGCCTGGTTGACCGTCACCTGGCTCACATGATCGGCCGGACGAGTCCGAATGGACTGCTCATCCGATGGACCTTGGACCAAGGCTGGGCCCGCTCCGGCCGGTGCTCTCCGCCTGACGGCGTCAGGCGGCGGGTGCGGCTGGTCCCCGGCAGTGCCCGCCGCTGCGGTGGACACCGGGGGCGGTCCGCCGGACGATGGGAGCACCCCGTACGGGTGCCGCCCCTGGCTTGATCCCGGGCCTACCCTCGGATGGGAGCACCCCCATGCACCGACGCAACCGACATACTCTGCTCTGCGCCGCCCTGGCGTCCTCCGTCGTCCTCGGGGGCGCGGTCGCCCTGGCCGCGCCGGCCGCCGCTGCCCCGGCGACGGTGCCCACCCCCAGTTGTACGGTCACCCCCGACCCCGAGGGGAGGTTCGTCATCATCACCGGGGAGGGGTTCACGGGCCCGCGCAACCTCAACGACGGCGAGTCCACCGAGCCGCTGAACATCGACGAGAACGGCAACTTCCGGGTGCAGCGGTTCCAGAAGGACGTCAGCTATACCGTCCTCGCGGTGTACGAGGACCAGGACTTCGTCTTCGTGAACTGCGAGATCTCGGAGCCCCAGGACTCGTCCGCCGACCCGAACTCCTGGTAGGAGTTCCAGAAGGGCTACATGGACGGGTACACGGCCGGCCTCAAGGCGGCGTCCCGCGGCATCTGCCCACCCGTCACAGCAAACACACCGCTGCAGTGCAAACCTCGGTGGAGGGGGCGTCCCCGCCCTCTCGATCGTGACGACGAGGACTTCGTAGTCCAGACCGCCACCACCCGCCCGACCGCCCTGGGCAAGGCCTTTACTCGCTGGTCATCTGCAAGCTCGCCGATCACCTGCGCAGAAGCACTGCCCGGCCCTCTCGCGGATGACGGCCGTGCACGTGGTCATGCCGTTCCTGCCCGGCTTCCGCGGCCTGGACATCGAGGATCAGGACATGTCAAAAGGGACTCTCACTGAACAGCGCCGCGCAGGCCTGACGCGACTACCAGGTACTACGCGCGTGTGCGCGACATTGCTGTGCCGGCCGCCGCTGAGGCCGAGAACCTGCGCGAGAAGTAGTGCTCTGACTGGGAACGGTCGGTTGGGGGGCGATGGCGGCCGATCCGGGCCACGGCCGGCGCGGTGGGCCGACCACCGTCGGCCGGGTCCATGGAAACCGCGCACGAGGCTCCTTCGCTGGACGGCCGGCGATATCTGGCAGACGATCTTCGCCCGAGGCCCTTAGCGACATCCCAGGCATCGAGTGATTACAGAACGTAACTCCCGAGGAGGGCTGAGGCCGTACATCTCGCCCGCCGCGGCACCCGCACATGCGGGACGAGCTTACGTCTCCTCCACTCGTGGGACGAGCTCACGACTCCTCGGCCGCGGTGTCGCCGGAGGACAGCGCCGCCCTTCTTCTGCGGTACACCACCACCCCGCACACCGCGAGGAGGAGCACGGCCACGGCGGACACCCCTAGGGCCGTCCGCTCGGCGAAGAGCTTTCCCAGCACTTCGAGCACGCCGATCCCCGCGGTCGCGTAGATCAGCGCCCAGGCCGCTCCGCCCCCGAACAGGGCGGGGAGGTAGCGCGGCAACGGCATGCGCATGCTGCCCGCAAGGAAGTTTGCGGCGGTCTGGAAACCGACGGTCAGGAAGGAAACGGCCACCACCGGCGCGCCCCACCGCTGGATCGCCCGCTCGGCGCGCCGGAACTTCGCCGAGGAGATCCGTCCGGCGAACTTGCTGCGCCGCGCACCGGCCCCGGCGAGCCAACCGACGGCGAACGTCCCTCCGGCGCGGAGCAGGACGATGACGTACAAGACTCCGGCCGTCAGTGCGATCTTATCCACGATGCCTCGTCCCGGGCGTCAGGCCGGAACCCGCGTCCCTCGTCACCCGCATCGGCGTTCCATCCCGGCCGGTGCACGACGCGCACAAGCCCGGCCACCGTCTGTCACCTGCGCCCTGCCTCTGCCGTTCCGTCCTCTGGTCCCCACCTGCGGCACCGGAAGCCGAATCTGCACGCCAGCACGCCAGGCAAGGCCAGCCTAACCGAATGTGAGTACGGTGAACACAGGCGCCGGTCTACCCGGGGGACGGCCGGCGCGGTCAGTCAATTCGGTCGGCTCATCAACAGCGTAGGCCCTGCTGGTGCGGCAGGGGCCCTCGCTCTGTCTGGTCGCCCCTCCGCCACCCCCAGGGGGCGGCTTTCGAGCTTCGAAGTTGTCCACCTGGGCCGACTGGCGCGCCCAGTCACACCTCGGAGACGGGACGTCCGGGCAAACGCGGACCAGCCCCAGCTCATAGGGAGTGCCAGGGCTGTAGCAACACAACCGGACCGGCTGGAGAGCGGCCCATGCCGCTGCCGCGCGCACCACGGCCGACGACGGTGAGGACGGCCGGGCGCGCACCTGCGCCGTGTAGGCGCGGGTGCGTGCCGTCGATCACCGGCCGGATTCAGTGGCCCTTACCTCTTGGTGTCCTCCAGGTCGGCGATGACGAGGACCTCGACGGTTCCCTGGTAGGTCCAGTTCTGGTTCCTCGCCTCGTCGGGGCGGGGAGCCAGCTGGGCCTCCACGACGACCTCACCGGAGGTGTGGCCACTGCTCCGCCACGACGCGTTCACCCTCTGGGCGCCGATCTGGAAGTCCTCGGGCCGGGCGTCCCAGCGGACCTGGAGATCGAACCCCTTGAGCAGGACGTCGACGACCTTGTTGTCGTGCTCGTCCTTCCGGATCTTGCTGGGGAATTCCACGGAGTGCGTAACCCTGGCCACGCTCGCGGCCTGCGTGGACTGAATGGGCAGCGTGTACTTCCGGAATGCGAGCACTCCTGCGCTCCTCCCGCCGATGTCGATGGTCAAGTCGCTTCGCACGCCGCCGATCTCCAGGCGACCGTGCACCGTGCCCGGCTGAGCGTCGTCGTCCGCCCTGACGTCGACCGCGTAGAAGCAGCCGGGCGGTGTGCCGGGCACCAGGTCGGCCACGGTCTGGAAGCGGAGCGTCCGTGCCCTCGGGTCCCACGTGGCCTTGGGTTGGGGCTCCGGCCGCCGGGTCCCGCAGACGTAACCGACCTGGCCGTCCTCAGGGAAGGACACCCCCTGCGGGAACGTGATCTGAACCCATTCCCCCTTGCTCACCGGCTTCTGCGTGTCCGGGGTCAGGCCCACGTCGACGCCGAGGGACCCCAGCGCCCCGGGCTGGAGATCTCCCGGCGTTCCCTTCCCCTGACTGATAGTGAAAGGCATTCCTCCTCCTTCCTGTTGAACCATTCAACGAAACGCATGTCACTTGTCACTGCCGAGCGGCTCTTTGCCGGCATGCCCTCGGCGGAACGATGACCACTTTGGCAGGGCTGTCTGCGCCCGCCGCGAGAATTTCGCCAAGGCCCCGGCAGAGCCGTCGCTTTATGGGCCGCGCGCCGAAAATCGCAGGTGACCGGAGTGGAGTCGGGCCGTCATGACACCTGCTCATTGCTGCGTTCCGTCACCATGGTGCGGGTCCACAGCGACTGAAAATCATCGAGAAGCACGGAGAGTCTCGCCCCATATTCAGCCACTACAGAATGCCCGGTGACCGAAGTCTGCGTCGGCGCAGGGCAGGAATGACACGCTTCCGACCCGAACGTGACCGGGGAGCCATGCCGTCGCCAAAACTTTGACGGACGCGTTCCTGCAGCTCACACCTCATGTCGCTAGCGCACTTGCGCGACTTGGCGATATTGCGCCCCACCATCAACCCGCTCAGCAGCCGCACCCGTCCCGGGAAGCACGTGTACGGCCCCCGGTAAGGCATGTCGCCCCGGATACCCTTGCCTCTGTAAGAGAGTTTCGGCCACCTGGCGGTACGGCCCGGCAGGCTTGTCACACTCCGTTTATCGAGCGGGGCTGGAAGGGCGCTGTTGACATCACCAGCTGTGGCAACCAGTGAGAGAAAGTTCCAGGTGAACGGCGATTCCCCGGGCTGCATGGACACCCCGGGAGGGTGCATCAGTGTGCTGCGGGCAGCCGATAAGTGCGTTTATCTATGTTCCCCGTCCGGCTACCCACCGTCCCCGAGCCCGATCATGTCGTGAGAACCACCACACGCCGAATTACCGAGACGGGCGAATCGCGCATTTTCCCTGTCCTCGTTCCCTATGACTCTGTCTGAGGAACCGTTCGGAGTTCGGCTGAGATCTCGTGAAGGCGCGCCGAACACAACAGACGTTCATTATTTGTTTAACGATGCCGATACGCCGCCTTCGCCGGGCCGGCTCCGGGCCGGAGAGCCACTGCCTCCTTGGACCCTGTGTCCTGTGCGGTGAGGCGGACGGGTCGCTTGTAGCTGGAGATCGCCACTGCGAGACCGAGAAAGGTCAGGCAGTTGCAGGGATCGCGCTCGTAGCGGGGTGACAGGCGTCGGTAGCTGGTGACACCGACGACGAGGGGCAACCCTCTGTGATCCGACAGGATGTGCATTTTGGAACCCGGCTTGCCCCGGTCCACGCGGTTCGGGCCTGTGGCCAGAGTTCCTGCGCGAGTCCTTCGCCGTTGAGGGCACCCGTTCGAAAGCACGGTCACCGACTGGGAACGAGTTAGGGGGTCCCGAACGCCTCTGACGTCAGGGTGAGTGTGGCCCCTCCTGCTCGCTGCTCGCTCCTCGCCGCTCGCCCTGGCCGTGCGATGACGCCGACGCCGATCCAGATCCATCCCTGTGTTCGCGGATGCCCTGCCGGACCAGCCAGGCGCCTCCGATCTCGATCAGGGCGGCGATGGCGAACAGGGCAACGGAGCGGGTGACGAGCATGGCGGGGTCTGTCTGGTGACGAGGGAGGGGGATGGGGGAGGAAGCGTCGGTGATCAGTCGGCCGGGCCGAACAGATCGGCGAGCAGGCCGGCGGCGTCGGAGGGGCGCGCACCTCCAGGTGGAGGCGGAGGCTGTCGAGGTGGAAGCGGAAGTCGAAGAACGGGCAGCACCGCTGTTCCGCGGCTGCCAGTTCGGCGACCGCTGCGGTGCGCTCGGCGGGCAGGGCCAGCCGGAGCCCATCGGGGATCTGCGTGCGCACGGCGCCGTCGATGGCCGTCTGTCAGGCGGCGGCACGCTCGGCCATGGCCTGCCCGGTCAGCGAGCACAGGCCACTGGTGCGCTCCGTCACCGCTCGGCCTCCTGCTCGGGGGCCTGGCGGCCGGGCGCCAGCGCCACGTCCACCAGGGCGGAGGCAGGCCGGGGCGAGGCAAGAAACCCGCACTGAGGGCCGCATCGCTGGTCGCGGTCGGGCAGTGCGTTCAAGTGCTGCAGCGCGGCGTGCGACGAGGCGGTGAACTCGGTCAGTTCGGTGGGAGAGATCCGCATCGTGCTCACGCTTTCGACGGTAAACCTTCGACCCGGCTCGAAGGCCAAGCGGGTGGGTCCAGGTGTGATCCGCGAGTGCGTAGCCGGTGCTCGCACCGTGGCTTCACGAGAGACTGCGTTCAGCATGATCCATGATCCATGATCCATGATCCATGATTTCCTGAATTCAGGATTCTGTGTACTGTCGTGAGTGTGCTGACTGTTGCCTCCGACATCGAGGTGCTGGCCCGGTTCGGCCGCGCGCTCGCCGACCCGATCCGCTGCCGCATCCTCCTCGCCCTGCGCCAGGCTCCGGCCTACCCCGCCGACCTCGCCGACACCCTGGGCATCTCCCGCACCCGGCTGTCGAACCACTTGGCCTGCCTGCGGGACTGCGGTCTGGTCGTCACCGTGCCCGACGGGCGCCGCACCCGCTACGAACTGGCCGATCCCCGCCTCGGCCACGCGCTCGAGGACCTGCGCACCGCCGTGGTCGCCGTCGAGACCGACCGCACCTGCCCGGACTCCGAGACGAAGGGTTGCTGCTGACCATGACCGCCGAGATACCCATATCCCTCGGCCCCGGCCCGGCCCGGCGCGAGGCGCTCGCCCGGCGCATACGGCTGCTGGTCGCCGCGACCATCACCTACAACGTCATCGAGGCCGCCGTCGCGATCACCGCCGGAACAGTCGCCTCCTCCACTGCTCTGATCGGCTTCGGCTTGGACTCCGTCATCGAGGTCTCCTCCGCCGCCGCGGTCGCCTGGCAGTTCTCCGCCCGGGACCACGCCGTACGCCAGGCCCGGGAGCACAGGACGCTGCGGATCATCGCGGTGTCGTTCTTCGCGCTCGCCGCGTACGTCGTCGTCGACGCCGTACGCGCGCTGGCCGGCACCGGCGAGGCCGAGCGGTCGGTTCCCGGTATCGCGCTCGCCGCTCTCTCGCTGGCCGTTATGCCGTTCCTGTCCGCCGCCCAGCGCCGCGCCGGGCGCGAGCTCGGCTCCGCCTCCGCGGTCGCGGACTCCAAGCAGACCCTGTTGTGCACCTACCTCTCGGCTGTGCTCCTGGCCGGCCTGGTCCTCAATGCCACCCTCGGCTGGTCGTGGGCCGACCCCGTTGCCGCCCTGGTCATCGCCGCCGTAGCGGTCAGGGAAGGCCGCGACACCTGGCAGGGCAAGGGCTGTTGCGCGGCCCCCGCCGCCGTGATCCCCGCACAGTCCCAGGAGGCGGATGATGCCTGCGGTTGCCGTCCGGGATGCGACTGCTGCTCCTGACACCGGACAGGTCTGGACAGCAGGCCCGTGTGCCGCTGGTCAGCGGCCGGGGCCGGCCGGGTGCCAGGGCGCGTCCGGCCGGGTGGGGCGTGCGTCGCCGGCGAGCCGGAGCGCGTACACCGCCCGGCCGGTGTCGTCGGGGAGAGGACCGAGGTAGTGGTGTCCGGTCATGTGGCACCAGGCGGGCAGGTCAAGCGGGGCTGCCGGGTCGGTGGCGATGACGTGCACGACCGTGCCGGGTCCGGCGTCGGCGATGCGGGCGCGGAGCTTCAGAAGGAGGGTGACGCACAGCAGGCCCGTGCCGTCGACGGTGATGTCCGCCGCGGGTATCCCACCCCCGCTCATCGGGGCAGCCTCTGGGTAATCCGCCACAGGCGCCGGGGCAGGTCGCCTTCCTCGAAGGCGTGGACCTCTTCGAGCGTCCAGCCGGTGGCGAGGGCGTCGACCAGGTTGCGGGGGAAGAAGTGCACGGCGAAGCCGCTGTACTCGTAGATGTCGTCGCCGTGATCGGCGCCGGTGCCGTAGTGGGCGTCGCCGGTGTGGCGGACGGTGTAGACGAGCACCCCGTCCGGCCGCAGGACACGACGGATGCCGTCGACCAGGGCGTGGATCTCTTCCGTGGACAGGGCCATGCACAGCAGCATGTGCGCGAAGACCGCGTCGACGGAGGCGTCCTCCAGGGGGAGCGGGTCACGGACGTCGTGCACCGTCGTGGTCAGCCGCTCGCCGATGCCCTGTTCGCGGGCGGCTTGCCGAAGTTGCTCCAGGGCGGTGGCGCTGAAGTCGATGGCCCGCACGGTGAAGCCCTCGCGGGCGAAGTACAGGGCGTCGCGGCCGTGCCCGGCTCCCAGTTCCAGAACGTTCTTCGCACCCGCCGCGCGGAACGCGTCGGCGGCGTAGATGGCCGGTGCCGAGGGCTGCTCTCCGTACATGCCCGGGTGGGCGGTGTAGGTGTCCTGCCAGTGGCGCCGCTGGGCCTCCGCCAGGTCCTGTTCGCTGTCCATCGCGTCGCTCGGTTCTCCTCCTGCTCTGGCCATCCCGCCAGAGCACCGCCAGCTTAGACCGCTGCCCGCCGCCTTCAGCGGGGGCAGGGCCCGCCGCGGGGCGAGGCGGCCGCGTCGAGCATCGCTGCCGCGGTGCGGACGTCCGCGCCGGTACTTCAGCGGCCCAGGCAACCGCAACGCACTCGGCGTCAAAGCCGCCCCGCCCTCTGACGTGCGAGCCTCCATCGAGGGTCCGGCCGAGGGAGCTGCGGCTGAGTCCCAGCGACGCCTGCCATGGGCCCACAGCTGGGCGATGCGGTCCACGACGCCGGTGTTGCCCTCACCGCTGTCCCGTTGGGCATCGCCTTCGTCCTCGGGCGTCGCGCGCCGAACCGCCGCTACACCTACGGCCACGGCCGTGCCGAGGATCTCGCAGGTGTGGCAATCGTGCTGACGATCAGTGCCTCGGCTGCCCCTCGGCTGCCCTCTTCCCACCACGCGAGCTCGGCGTGTCACTGGGGCTTTGTGGCTCCCCGGAGCGCGGCCGCGCTCTCGGCGCCGTTCCAGCCTCGGCCGTCGATCCTGCCCGCCGGGCGTCGCTCGGCCCGCACCAACGTGCCGCGCTCCGTGCACGCACCGACGGAGCGGCGCTTGCGCACCACCGTGCCCCGCTCCAGCCGAATCTGGAGCGCCTTCTCGCCCCGGTCGAGCACGCTGTCGACCGGGGCGCTGCGCAGATCCACAACAGGAGGGGATACGTGCGCCATTGAACATCCTTTGGGAGCTGTGGCAGAGACAGGCAGCCGAGGACACAGGGGCCTAGAGGACGTAGGCGTGCCCGCATGCCAGTTGGCTCGGGCATCCGAGACTGCCTTCAGGGTGCTGGCGCCTGGGGCGAGTTCCGCGCGATGCCGTGCGCCCTCGAAGGGAAAACGCTCCGGCGGTCCGCGTGGCGTTCCGATTCGCCCGCTCAAATTCTCGGAAGTCCCAGCCCGGGCACTCGGCTGCGCGACATGATGCCGATGAAACGACAGGCAGCAGGGGAGGGGCGGGGAGGGGGCAGGCTTGGGTGTCCTGAAGGAATCGCAATACCAGGACCTGACCGCCGTGCGCGACGGGCAGGACCGCAGCCGGCACGGGTGGGTCACCGACGGCTGCGGCATCGATCTCAAGGCTGTGGACGCCCTCCGGAAGATCGGACTGTGCGAGATGGCCGAGGGCCGTGCACGCTCCGTGGGGCCCGCGAACCGCCTGGCCCGGGACTATGGAAGCCAGTACGAGGCGACGAACCGTAGCCGTAGCCTATGAGCACACCCGCCGGCACGAGTTGCTTTGCGAGAGGGCTCCGGCCCTGTCACAGCCACGAGGAACACGCAGCCGCCGTTCAAGCGGTCCAGGCGTATCTGGCCCCTGGTCGGCCACCGCCCCTTCCATGGAACATTCTCTTCTTCGAGGAGCACGTCCTGGGCCGGATCGGCGCGGCCAGCGGGAGGTTCGGCAAGGGCCAGCCGCGCCTTTACGTCCTCTCCTTCGCGGGCCCGGTCCCGTACGTGAAGCTCGGACGGACCGCAGACATCTTCGGGCGGATCATGCGCCTACGACACGAGGCCAACATGCACGGCGCCGCACTCGTCGACGGCTGGGCCTCGTGTTACTCCGCCGAAGCACCACGATGGGAGCGAAGCCTCATCAATGCCTTGCCGGAACGCTCACCAAGGCACTCCAAGGAGTACCACCACGGCGCTGACTTCCAGCAGATCCTCGCTCTGGCAAAGAAGATCGTGGAACGTGACAGCCGACCTCCTGCATCGTGAGCGAGCGCCGTGCCGCGTCCGGTGGCCAGCCGGCGGCGGTAAGTACGGTCAGTCATGGCGGGGGCCTTGACCTGCTCGCAAACGAGCAGGTCCGGCACGCTCAGGGCGGGGAGGCGCTTGTCGAAGGCCCCCCATACCTGCCGGGAAGCTGCATCGGCCCGCAAGTCGTGGCTGGGCGCCGGGCGGTTGGACGACGGTTGCTGCCCGTCCGATGCCGATCTGCGGGGCGGCCAGGCCCAGGCCCTTGCCGGAGAAGTCGTGCGCGCGACGGATGCGTTTCATGGCGCCGAGGAGCTGGCCGGCGATGGTGCCGGCCTTCTCCCGCTCGGCGGGGAGCGTAAATGGGCGGTGAGCCTGGCCAGGACAGGGACGCCGTACTGGACGGGTCGGGCATCGGGATTCTGCCCTATGGCGCGCTGCCCGAGGGCTTGTTCTGGTCTCGATGGCCGACGACGGGCCCGTCGGCTGTTCACCTCATGTGATGGGTGCCGGTGGTGAGGTCCAGGGCAGCCGCCAGTGCCCGGCCAGCCGACTGAAGGACTGGAGAGGGGCTGGCTGCGAGGAGTGCGATCGGACGCACTGAGGCTGTCCGCGGTGGTGGCTCGGTGGTGGAGGGCGGGGTGACGCCGTGGTGCAGGGCCAGTGCCGGGGCGAGCAGCCGCTAGGTGGTGATGAGGAGGCCGTGCGGCAGGACGCCCGGCCGTGGCGGGCCTGGCCTGTGCGGGACCTGTCTGCCAGGTGCTGGCAGCAGCGGTGGCCAGCGGCGGCGCGCCGAGGAGCCAGGCGTCGCCCACCCACTCCCGCAGCATGTCGCCCACCCACTCCCGCAGCATCAGGACGGCCTTGGCCGGGCGGGACAGAGCGCTGGCCAACTGGGCGACCTGGGGGCGAACGGGGTCCCCGCAGCGAGGTGGCGTAGGGTGACCAGGTCTGTCGTTGTGTAACGATTTTGGGGCGGGGAGTGGACGAGTGCAGTGGCGTGCCGTTGTGCGCGCCGACGGTCGAGGATGACGAGATCGCTGCGGTGACGGCCGTGTTGCGGTCCGGTTGGCTGGCCGCGGGGCCGAAGGCGGCGGAGTTCGAGGCGGCCTTCGGGCGGTGGGCGGGGGCGCCGCACGCTGTCGCCGTCGATTCGGCCACGGCCGGTCTGCATCTGGTGCTGGCCGCGCTGGGGACCGGCGCCGGTGACGAGGTCATCGTTCCGTCGCTGACCTGGCCCGCTACGGTCAATGTGGTCGAGCTCCTGGGCGCCCGTGCGGTGTTCGCCGACGTCCTGCCGGACACGTTGTTGCTCGACCCCGACGATGTTGCGCGCAAGATCACCAGCCGTACCAGGGCGGTCGTCCCTGTGCACTACGCCGGGGCTCCGGCGGACCTGGCCGCGTTACGCGGCGTGGCGGACGGGCGTGGGGTAACCATCGTGCACGACGCGGCGCACGCGCTGGGCACGCGGTACGGCGACGAGCTCATCGGCGGCGGCCCCGAGCCCGTCGTCTTCAGCTTTCACCCGGCCAAGAACATCACCACCGCCGAAGGTGGAATGGTGACAGTGGCCGACGGCGAGCTGGCCGAGCGCATACGCCTGCTGCGATTCCACGGGATCACCAAGGACTCCTGGTCGCGGCACCGCGGCGGTGGTGGGCCGGTGTCGTACGAGGTGCTGGAGCCGGGCTGGAAGTACACCATGTCCGACCTCCACGCCGCACTCGGCCTGGTGCAGCTGCCCAAACTCGCGCGGTTCAACGCCCGGAGGGCCGAGCTGGCAGGCCGCTACCGGGAGTTGTTGTCCGGCCTCGAGGAGATCCGGCTGCCGGACGTCCCCTCCTATCCCCACACCCACGCCTGGCACTTGTACGTGATACGGCTGGTCCCGGAGCTGCTGGCCGTGGACCGGGACACCTTTGTCGCCGAACTCAAGGAGCTCGGCGTGGCGGCCGGAGTGCACTACACGCCGGTCCACCTGCATCACTACTACCGGAGCCGCCGCGAAGGCGAGTCGGCCTCCGGGCGTCTCCCCGTCACCGAGGACGTTGCGGAGACCATCATCTCCCTGCCCCTGTTCGCGGGCATGAGCGACGAGCAGCAGGACCGGGTCGTCGAGGCCGTCCGGGCCGTGGCCGGCCGCCATCGCGGATCCGATGCCACCGGTACGGTGCGATGAGCGTCGTGGTCTTCGCGTATCACGAGGTGGGTTGCCGGGCCCTGGAAGTGCTGGTGGAGCTCGGCGTTCCGGTCGGTTGTGTCTACACCCACCGCGATGACGTGCGGGAGAACGCCTGGTTCCGGTCGGTCGCCGACGTGGCGTCCTCGCTCGGCCTCCCCGTCCGCACCGCCGATCCGCGCACCGAGGCCGAACAGCGGCACATCCGGAGGCTGACGCCGCGGATGCTGCTGAGCGCGTACTGGCGCCGCCTGCTGCCCGACCCGGTGCTGGCCCTGGCCCCGGTCGCCGTCAACGTGCACGGCAGCCTGCTGCCGCGCTACCGCGGCAGGGCACCGGTGAACTGGCAGATCCTGCACGGCGAACACGAAGGCGGCGTCAGCCTCCATCACATGACCGGCGAGCCGGACGCCGGCGACCTCGTCGACCAGGAGCCCTTCCCCATCGGCCCGGACGACACCCCGCTGGACGTCTACCGCAAGCTCGTTCCCGCCGCGGCCACGGTCTTGCGCCGCAGTGTCCCGGCCCTGCTCGACGGTCATGCACCGCGCCGGCCTCAGCTCGCCTCGAATGCCACCTCCTTCAGAGCCCGGTGCCCTGCCGACGGCCTCATCGACTTCCGGTACGCAGCCGAGGACGTCCGCAACCTGATCCGCGCCGTCACCGACCCTTACCCGGGCGCTTACTGCTACGCGGGTTCCCGCAAGATCACTATCTGGTGGGCCACCCACGCCCCGGCCATTCCGGCGGACCAGGGAGCGCACCGGGCGGGGGAGGTCGAGACCGGCCCCACAGGGGTCCTGGTGACGTGCGGCGACGGACGCCGTCTGCGCCTGACGGACGTCGAGACCGACGAACGGCGGGGGAGCCCCCGCGACTTCCCCGACCTCCTGCACCACGGTGCGATTCTCACCCAGCCCGAGGGACATCCGTGAACATACTCATCCTCGGTGCGGGCGGCTTCATCGGCCACCACCTGACCCGGGCCGTCCTGGCACGCACCGACTGGCACGTCCGCGCCCTGGACCTGCACACCGACCGCCTCGCCGGCATGGCGCACCACCCCCGCCTCACTCTCCGAACCGGAGACGTATACGCCCACACGGACTGGATCGAGCGGCAGCTGCACTGGGCGGACGTGTGCCTGCCCCTGGTGGCCACCGCCACGCCCGCCTCCTACGTCAGGGATCCGCTGGGCACGTTCGACCTCGACTTCACCCACAACCTCGATGTCGTCCGCCGATGCGCGGCCACGCACACCCGCGTCGTCTTCCCCTCCAGCTCGGAGGTCTACGGGATGTGCGAGGACGAGGAGTTCGACGAGTACACCAGCCGACTGGTGTACGGACCGGCGGACAAATCCCGCTGGATCTACGCGGCGTCCAAGCAACTCCTCGACCGGGTCATCCACGCCCTGGCTGAACAGGAGGGCTTGCAGTACACCCTCTTCCGCCCTTTCAACTGGACCGGCCCCGGCCTCGACGACCCACACAGCACCACGCCGGGCTCCTCCCGCGTACTGCCCCAGATGCTGGGCCACCTCATCCGGCGCGAACCCGTCGTACTCGTCGACGGAGGAGCACAGCGGCGCTGCTTCACCCACGTCGACGACGGCATCGACGCGCTGATACGCATACTCAACAACCCCGGCGGAGTGGCCGACGGGCAGATCTTCAACCTGGGCAACCCCGCCAACGAACACACCGTCCGCGAAGCAGCGCAGGGCTTGATCCGCCACATGGGCGAGGTCCCCGGCTACGAGGACATCCCCGCCACCGCCCGCATCGTGGAGCAGGACGGCCGCGACTACTACGGGTCGGGCTACGAGGACGTCCAGCGCCGCGTGCCCGCCATCCACCGCGCCAGTGAGCTCCTGGGCTGGACCCCGCTCATCGGATTCGACCAGCTGCTGAGAACGACCGTCCAGCACTACCTGAACGCCGGGCATGACTCGTCCGCCCCACCGGCAACACCTCTGGCCGGCAGCTGCGGCTAGGCAGTTTCGTTTGGATCAGTGGGGACGCTGGTCCGGGTATGTCGTTGACTGACGCGCGAAGCGGGCGCGGATCGAGCCGGAATTTCCGGCTCGGACTCCTGCCTCTGCCCCCGCGGAGGAAGGTAGCTGTCCGCCAGGCCCAAGGCCGGTGGTTGTCCCGCCTGTGTGCACCCCGGCTGCGGTTTCTCGCCCGAGGGTCATGCGTGTGTGTGGTTTGCGCATGGTTCCCCCGCCGGCATGCATCGCTAAGGTCTGCCCGACGCCGGCAGCTGTCCGATCGCCGGATACAAGCAGAGGCCGCGCCCATCGCCGGCAGGGCCACGAACAGCAGACGCCGGGCCCCGGCCCGGTCGGCGGCCCGTCCTTACACGGCCCCGGCCCGTCCTCACGGGAGTGGGGGGAACTCGTCGTCCGTGAAGGGGACTCCTGCGGTGGCGCCGACCGGCTCGATGAGGGGTTCGCCAACGGGGCGCTTGCGGGGGTCGTAGCGCGTCTCGGCGTCCATGTAGACGACCACGTGGGCGATGCGCGGGTCATCGGGGAGGTTCGGCGAGGCGCTGTGGGCGGTGAGCGAGTGGTGGAAGGTGCAGTCGCCGGCCCGGAGGGGGAAAGCCGGCCCCGGACCTGATCGAGTGCCGGCTTCAAGCCCCGAGACAAACGGTGGTGAGGTCGCATGGGCGCTGCAATGTGTGGGCGGCCAGGTCACCTCGGTGGACGCGCGCCGCCACGTGGCCTCCTCGGGCTGCCGCTCGTCAGTGGCGAACCTCCCCGGCGGCCTCCGCAGAGCGGGACTCGACTCGACGTGTGCCGTCGCGATGCGAGCGTAGTCCGACGTCCTCACGGCGGCCTGGACGGCCCTGGGTCGGCCGGTAGACCTCGGTGGCTCCTGTCCGACCCCCCCCGAGGCCGGTACGGCGGGACGAACTGAGTCGTCCGAACCGAGCCGCTCCATGGCCTGCCGGCCAGAGCGGCACCGGCCCCGTAGTTTCGGTCGAAGGGCCGCAGCCGTTCGGGCAGCGGCCCTTCCGGTACGACTTGGTGCCGGGTGCTACCCCAGGTCGAAGGTGTTGGGCAGCCCCAGCCGATAGCGCAACTCGTCGACCCGCTTCAGGGGCTCCATCTCCGGCGGCCGGAACAACTCCCAGATGTGACACCGCTCAGCGCCCGAATTCTCCGCGTCCAGAAGTGCGTTGACCGCGCGTCGCGCGGACTCGTTGGCGCCCTCCATCGTCGCCAGGTCCACATCCGTGCGGACGTAGTCGCCCGCGAGGAAGAAGTTCGGCACCGCTGTCCTTGCCGACGGGCGGTGGTAGAGGGTGCCGGTGGGGTGGATGAGGAGCTGTTCGCGGTTTTGCGGGTCGGGGCCGCCCAGGCCCGTCACCGCCGGGTCCATGAACCAGCCGAGCCGGTCCTCGTCCCTGAGCGTTGTCTTGCCGGAGTCGTTGAGTCCGTCCTTCAGCTGGGCCCACAGTTCGGCGACGATCTCGTCTTTGGTGCACTCACGGGCCGTCTTGCCGTACAGGATGCCGGGCCTGTCCCACTCGGAGATGATCGTGGACAGGCACTCGTGGGCCTGCCCGTCTCCGTAGGCGCGCGAAAAGTCCCGTACGTCCCAGAACTGGGTCTGTCCGATCCCGGTGACCGCCCAGGGTGAGTCAAGGCAGTTGATGTGGCCGTGCACGACGGGGGTGGGTGTGCGCAGATAGAACATGACGCCGGTCATCCAGTCCGTCTTCAGCGCGTCGCACCGCCCGAGCTGCGGGTCGGCGGCGCGCAGAGCCGGGCCCCAGGTCACGCGCGCGTGCTCGACCGGGAGGGCGCAGACGTAGTGGTCGGCGGTGATGGTGCGCTGCCGGCTGCCGTCGCGCGCCGCTACCCGTACGCCGGTCACCCGGCCGCCGCCGTACACCACCTCCCGGACCTCGGTGCCGAGCACGAACTCAACGCCCAGGGAGCGCAGATGCGTCTCCCAGGGATCGATCCACGCCTCGCTGGTCGGGGCGTTCAGCACCCGGTCGATGTCCGCGTCGCCGTCCATGCCGCGGCCGAGCAGGCCCCACAGGAGGAGGGCCTCGATGATGACGCGGCCGACGGTGCGGGTGGACGCGGTCTCGGCGCGGGTGGCGACGAGGTTGCGGGTCTGGCCGATGCCGAGGACCACCTGGTACTCGCGGCTCATCTCGCCGGCGCGGATGAAGTCCCACCAGGCGACCTTCTCCCACTGGCCCTCGCGGCGGGCGTCGCAACTGGTGAGGTGGACCAGGAGGCGGTCGGCGAAGTAGGCGGCCTCGTGGGCGGGCAGATGAGTGGCGAGGTCCAGCACCGACAGGATCTGGTCGCGGATCCAGGACGGGGTGAGGCCTCCGAGGGCGGGCGGAGTGGTGACCCGGCGGAGCGGGAAGTGCAGGTCCGGGCGGCCCGAGCCGCGCGCGAACAACGCCTCCGTGCCGCTGCGGAGGTTGCCGTGGACCCCGTTCGCATTGCCGGGGAAGGGGATGCGGCGCATGGTGTCCGGCAGATTCCGGTAGAAGCCGGGGAAGAAGCGGAAGCCGTGCTCGCCGGGAAGCGGCTTGCGGCCGTCCGTTCCGGTCCCGGGGACGTCCATTGAGCGGGCCTTGCCGCCGAGGGCGTCGTAGTACTCGTAGACCGTGACTTCGTAGCCGCGTTCGGCCAGTTCGTGGGCGGCGCTCAGGCCGGACACTCCGCCGCCGAGGACGGCGACGCGCTTGCCGGAGGAAGCCGCGGTCGCGCTGCCGGAAGCCGCTACGGCGCCGGCAGCTGCCCCGCCGACGACTCCGGCGACCGCTTTCCCGGCCGCGGTCAGGAAGCGTCTGCGGCTGCGTCCGTTGTGCCCCTGGGACTGCTGCGCGTGTTCCGTCGTCATGAGCACCAGAGACTAGGGACGGGCTCCGGAAGCCGGGAGCTGTACCCCCTGTCACCCACAGCATCCTCACAAACACAAGGAGGCAGCGTCGGCGCCGTCGGGCAGTCTTTTCACCCTACGGTTGTACGGTTGTAAGAGGGCGTCGCGGCTGGCGACGCCCCCTGTACTCTCCTGACGGCCGATGCCGCGTGGGCGAGCGCCTCGGTCCGGCGCCAGAGTCTCCCACCGTCTCGCCGGGCACACGGCCGGTGATGGAGGTGATGGAGACAGCCGGCATCCGCACGAGACAATCGCCCGGTCCGCCACGCCGGGAGTGGATTCGATCAACCAGTCTGTCTGAGCAGGGTCATCGGGCAACCACCCTGGGAGCGCGATGTGCTTCGTGAAGGCTCCCCGGCAATCAGGGACGAACGGCCACTGCTGCAGAACCTCCCCGAGGGCGGACCCGGGAAGCCAGTCGTGCCAGGCAATCTCCGACCGGTCAGGCGTCACACCCTTTGCGATGACGGCCTCGTGAACGACGACTTCCCGCACACACATTGGTCCGTCCCGTACAAGCAGTTCCCCGAAACCGCCCAGTTCCCGGACCCGGGCTTCGTCCAGAGGTACGCGCAGATCGCCGCGCGTCTGCGTGCGGCGCTCGACAACCGGCCTGCCCGCTAGGCCACGGCAGGTCGGCTGACGTCCTCGTAGCTCGTGCGGCCCTGCGATGCGCGAGTGGCCTCCCGCCCGGGGTGATGCCGAGGCCGCCCGGCCCGTGGGCCGGTGTGACCGATCCGCCTGCCGGGCACCGGCCAGCACGCGGTGAGAGTCAGGCCGGCGGCCGGTCGGAGTGCGTGGCCGGGAGTACGGTGTTGTTGGCGGTCTCTGCGACTACCCGTAGCCGGGGCGCCGTCATCACAGGGGTGTCGCCGCCGGACCCGGCCGTGGTCTTCGGGCTGACGAAGGGCGCCAGGAGCATCACGACGCTGTTCATGTCCAGGCTTGCTTGGCCCGGCTCCCGGACATCATCCGTGGTATCGAGCATGGCATCGAGGGTGTACTCGCGCTCTCGGGCAGCCCTTGTCAGAGCCTGGAACGTGCCCCGGATCCGGCCCGTCCGGTCGCGTGGCGGAGAATCGGCGGCGGGCGACAGCCGAAGCCTCGGGTTGCGCTGGTGGCAAAGCGGGACGGGCACGAGCTCGTCAGTCAACCACGGTTCCGTCGGTGCTGCAGAGTTCGGCGGCGTCAGCACTCACACAGCCCGTTGCACACGTAGAGCCCCAGGAACCCGCAACCCTTGTTAGTGAAGAGACAGCCATGGGACCGGTACTGGCAACGGCAGTCGCTGCAGTACGGAGAGGCGTCACTACACTCACAGATGGGCGCCTGAGCATTGGTGGTGATGGCTGATTGATCAGCGGGCCCAATGGTCGCGACGAGGGCGCGCGCCTCAGTATCTGAAAACACGTTCTTGACCGTGTCGGCGAGAAGGCCGACCTCATCTGAAACGCGGTCTGACGCGAAGGTCGAAGGCTGGGACGCGAGTGCGACAACTGTGTCGACGACGCGCCTTTGTGATTGTGACAGATTGGGGTGCGCGGACTGATATCGCTGTAGGTGTTCCACCCAGAAACGGCTCTTCGCGGCAGAGGGGATCCTGCTGTAGATTGCAAGCCGGTACCCCATCGGATAGGCGACGATCTCGTCGTAGTGTTGCGGAAGCTGGTCTTTGTTCTCCTCTGCCCACTTGTGGGCGGCTGCGCATGTCTGCTCCGCAAACGCAGGTGTCCTGCCCGTCAGCATGATGCCGACGGCTACAGCGGCTCCCGCACCCAGCCGCAGGAACCGGGCCCGACCGATGGCGTTGGTGCTCCCGTCGCGCTCCAAGGGGTGCCCTTGAGCCTGGCGGCGTATCTGTCCGAGACGCTGCAATACACGTACGGTGGATCGCGGTCCTATGCGGCGCATCAGAGGAAGGCCCATCTGTGCGCCGATCCAGGCATGTACCGGCCCCGTCGGCTGCACGCGCAGCAGCGTCGGTGCCCACCGCGGCTGCGCTCCCAGCGCCTGCTCCCTCCACTGGCACACCTCTGGGGCGGACAGCGGTAGCACCTCGACCTTGCAGGCGGACGCTTGCGAGAGGGCACCGGCCATTTCCCGGCACGTGCCGCAGGATGCATCGAATGCGAGAATCCATCGCGTGTCTGAGATACTCATCGAGTACCCCCCTGAGTCTGTTGACGCAGTACCGTGTACCGTGTCCATCCAGGATTCCGGTTCAGTATCTGCGTCGGGTCAAGGATGTGCAGACTGCCACGTCTGCCGATCTCCGATGCTGAGCCGTATTACTGGCTTTTCTAGCATTCAGTTGACGTCAGAGTTGAGCAAGTCGTGTTCAGGACAAGGTACGCTCGGCCTCACCAGCCAGGCTCTCCAACCAGCGTCTTCCGCCAGCAGGACACTGCGGCGGCCGTAACTGAAGGTCAGCCCCATGACTTGCTCGGCGAAGGTCGGCCGAGTACAGGAAGCGACGTCGCAGCGGACTCTGCTGCGACGTGCTGGCTCGGTGTTTAGTGGATGCCAGTGACAGCACGTCAAGTTGGTGTGTTTCCGCTGCTGGGGCGTTGAGTAAGGGCGAGGTAGCTGCGGCGGGTGTGGCTGTCCATGGGGCGGTACACCCAACTCCGCTTCTCTGTCTCGGGAACGGTACTTCTGGTCCTTCGGTGGCTGCGGCGGAAGACTTGAGGCGGGCGAGCCGGGCGTGTGGGGTGAGGCCACTGCAGGGTCAAGAGTGTCCGGCCCGTGCTTCGGCGGCCGGCCGCCCTGAGGACCGGGCGGCTGCGTACGGGCATGGCCTTCTTCCGGATCGCACGACAGGTCCCGCTGCCGGGGCCGGGAGCGTCTGGGAACGGCT
This sequence comes from Streptomyces sp. KLMMK, assembly GCF_036961605.1. Taxonomy (NCBI): domain Bacteria; kingdom Bacillati; phylum Actinomycetota; class Actinomycetes; order Kitasatosporales; family Streptomycetaceae; genus Streptomyces; species Streptomyces sp. KLMMK. Next base: position 34,845 of record NZ_JBAMDC010000016.1, on the reverse strand, counting down.
CACGCACTGGGAGGGACACGTCGCCCACGTGCCGTTCACCACGATCGAGGTGATCATTCCGCCACCCACCCGCACAGGAACGCGGTTCGTTGCCCGTACCCGTCTCGGCCCCGTCGCCTTCGATGACCCCATGGAGGCCGTGAGATGGGAGCCGCTCTCCTCCGGCGCCGATCCCGGCCACTGCCGGGTGGAGAAGCGAGGGCGTGTTGTCCGCGCGAAGTGCGGGCGGTCACCCGCTGGACCGCGGAGTGCCCCGATTCCTTGACGGCGTGACAGGAAGGGCTGCACGCCTGATGTACGGGCGGGTCATCGGTGGCCTGCTGCTGGAAGCGGCACGGAGGAGTGACCGCGGCGCCGCGGCGCAAGGCGAGGGCCTGGAGAAGCGTCAAGTACCTACACAGACGGCCGCCACTGGCCGCCTTCGGTGTGGGTGTCCTCGTTGGGACCTACTCGATCACGAAATGCCGACGGCCGAGGGCAGAGCGCAGCCGCAAGGTGATCGAGGTGATCGAACAGGCGGGGCGCACGCCCGGCCGGGCCGGCACACGGTGCGTCATCCTGCTTCGGCCGGAGATGGGACGCAGGCCTCGGCGTCACCGCTGGACGCCAGTGCTCGGCGAAGCGGGAGCGCTGTCAGCAGGACGAAGATGCCGAAGAGCGTGATCGGCAACAGCCCTATCGGGCGGAGAAACGCGGTGGGATGCGTCATGACCGCGCTCCACGCGACGTTACAGTTGCCCACCACGTCCGCGAGCATGACCACGGCAGCGAGCAACGGTCCGCCAGGGCGGGCACGGATGATCATGAGTGCGGCCAGCGGGTCCAGCAGCAAGAGCCCATGGAAGAGCAGTTGGACGGGCAACGGCGCGTAGCCGTAGGCGCCAATGCCGCCCGTCGCCAGAAAATACCCGTGCGCTCCCGTCCCTTCCAGGAACCCGACCACATACACCGCAGCCGTGCACCGGACCCAAACCGGACGATCTCCCCATCGCATAGCGGTCACCCTAGCTCGCCCTCGGACACCAGCCTTGAACCAGGCATCGAACTTGATTGCTCGGGCGGGAATTTGCCGGATGGTAGAGCAGCCTTCGTCTGACATGTGCTCCGGCAAGCCGAACTGATCGAGAGGACGGTCGTAAGCGCTGTCCGCGGCGTCCTCATCCTGCGAGACGTTGGCCAACCGGAGACCTGTGGCGGATCAACGAACTGCCTACAGCCTGGCAGCCGGTTCGTGCGCTGGCGGGGCCGGCCAAGGTAGTTCGCCGACCGGCACGAGAAGCCGGGTACGGCCCCTTCCCATTCCCAGCGGTTGCCCGAATCGATGCCCCGGCGTGTGAAGATGCACAACGGCATCGAAGGTGCGGCCCGGCATGGCCGGCGCGGCCCGGCCCGGCCCGGCACGAGCGGCTGCGGGGACGGGACAGGATGGGTAGCGGTCGCCGCCGGCCTGTCCCGACTTCTCCGGGCACAGCCGACAATCACCGCAACCGGCGATGAACTGCTCTTGAGTGCCCTTACCATTCCTGCACGTCAACCTCAACCGCCGCTTTTGGAATTGGCTGGTTATGATCGGCATCCACTCCGAAATGGTCGGCTGTGTTTGACGAGGATTGATGACTCCCACAGGATCCGAAGGCCCGGGCGAGCCGGTACGAAGAAGCCGACGACGAGCCGTGTGCCTGCGTACCCTGCTCGTCGGGCTCGCAGTGGTGCCCACCCTGGCGATGGGCGTCCAGGTCGTCATCAGCTCCGAGCGGTCGGTGCAGGAGGCCCGGCACCTGCGCGAGGACGTGGCGGCCGGGCGGCAGACCGTCGTACCGCTGTACCAGCTCATGACCAAACTGCAGTCGGAGCGCGCGGTCACCGCCGCTTGGTGGTCGGGCATGCCCGTACCCGGGGCCGACCTGCGTAACCGCCGGGCCGACACCGACCGGGCCGTCACCGCGTTCCTGAAGTCGTCGGACCCCGATCAGGTCCATTCCGACCGGGCGAAGGACCGCCTCCGTGAAGTCGCGCGGGGGTTGGCCGACCTGGGCGCCCAGCGCGAACGGGCCGACGCACGCCACGGGACCCCGGACGACACCGTTAATTTCTACACCGGGCTGATCGGCGGGACGGTCCGGTGCTACGGAGACTTCAGCCACGTCGACGACGGCGCGCTCACGCAGGAGACGACGTCGCTCGTGGCCCTGCTCTCGGCGGCGGAGGCGGTGGCTCGCGAGGATTCCATCCTCGCGCTGTCGGGCCCCTCCGGGAAGCTGACCCCCGCCAGGTTCGGCGAATTCATCCAAGCCGCCGGAGCAGGCAACTACTTGTACGACTCGGTCGCCCGCGACCTGCCCCTCGACGACCAGGACGCTCTCCAGCGGATCCTCACCTCGACCGCCTGGCAGACCAAATCCCGTATCGAGAAGGCCGTCGTAGACGAGCACCGGGACGTCTCTTCCGGCGTCATGCTGCCGCCGGACGTCAGTGACTGGCGAGCGGCCTACGAAACCTTCTCCGCCCAGTTGAACACCCTCGACGAGAGCGAGCTGCAGGAGCTGCTCGCCCACGCCGACGACCGGGCGGCCGAGCTGGAGCACCAGGTCGTCGTCCTGGTAGCGACGAGCAGTGCCGCCCTCCTGCTGGTCGTCGCCCTCGTGGTCTTCACGACGCGTTCGGTCCTGCGCCGTTTGCGGGACCTCCACGACCGCACGGTGGCGGTCGCCGAGGAGACCTTGCCGGAGGTCGTGGCCCGCCTCCGGCGCGGAGAGTCCGTCAGCGCCGACGCACTGCCGCAGCCGGGGGGCGAACAGGACGAGGTCGGACGGATCAGCGACGCCTTCGCCCGCGTCGTCGCCGTGTCCGTCGAGGGACACCGGGAGCTCGCCGACGAGCGGCAGGGCTTCAGCGTGTTCGCCTCCGGCATCGCCGCACGGACCGGGAACCTGGTCAGCCGGCAGCTCGCCCTCACCGAGCACATCCAGGACACCTTCGGCCAGGACGAGGCACTCCTCGCCGACCTCATGAGCTCCGATCAGCTCACGGTCGGCATGCGCAGACAGATCGAGAACCTGCTCATCCTGGCAGGCGGCGAGATCCCCGACCCGCACATGGAGCCCATGCGCATCGCCGATCTGCTGCGCGAGGCGGCAGCCGAAGTCGAGGACTTCCGGCGCATCGACCGGCACGCCCTGGACGAGACCAGCGTGGAGGCCGGCGTGATCAGCCAGCTCAGCCACCTCCTGGCGGAGCTGCTGGACAACGCCACCCGCTTCTCCCCGCCGACGACGAGGGTCGCCATCCGGTCCGAACTGGTCGGCGACGGCCTCTGCATCGAGGTCGAGGACCGCGGCCCGCGCGTCACCGCCGAGAGGTACGAGGAGATGAACGCCCGACTGCACTCGGCCCCGCCGTACTCCGTGCTCGCCCGGAACGCCCACCGGCTCGGCCTCTTCGTGGTCGGCCACCTCGCCGACCAGCTCGGGGCGACGGTCACGCTGCGCCGGTCGGCGTTCGGCGGAACCTCCGCCATAGCGATCGTCCCGGCTGAGCACCTCGTGGCGACCCGGGAGCGCGCTGCAGTGCCCGTACCGGTGGAGGAAGCCGGGGCCGAACCGCGGCCCGCCGAGGAACGGCGGCCGAAGCTTGTCCCGCAGCGGCCGTCCGGCGAGCTCGCTTCCGGCGGACCCGCTTCCGGCGAGCCCGCTCCCGGCGCGCCGGGCCTGCCCCGCCGCCTGCGGAAGGAGCAGGCACGGGAGGCCGGGAACACGGCGCGGGTCGCCGCGGCGGAATCCGGGGCGAACGCAGACGCGAGGCCCGGCCCGGAGGAGGTACCGCCACGGCCCGGTTCCGGGGACGCCTCCGGCCGGCCGGCCCTCCCCGAGCGCATCCCGCAGGCCCACTTGGCCCAGCAGCTCCGCGAGCCGCGCTCGGCCGGACCGGTGGGCGCGGGCCAGGACGCCGCCACCCCCGAAGAGGTGGCCGACGCCTGGGCCGACTACGAAGACAGCACCAGGCAAGTGGAACTCGAGCTCCGACAGGACCAGCCATGACGACGACACAGAACGATGCGATCTACAGCATCCTGGACAACAACCTGAGCAGGATCGCGGGGATTCAAGGAGCCGTACTCCTCTCCAACGACGGGATCAAACTCAGCGCCTACATGCTGGAGCGGGACCAAGCCGAACGGGTCGCCGCCGCGTCCTCCGGTATCGCGTCCACCATGAAGGCCATCTCGCGGGAGATCGACGGTGGCGGAGTGATCCGCCAACTCGTCGAGATGGACGACCGGTACCTGTGCATCGTCGGATGCGGATCGGGCAGCACCCTGATCGTGGTGGCCTCCCGCAAGGCACGGCTCGGGGAACTGGGCGGCGAGACGGTCCGCGCCGCGCAGGCGCTCGGCGAGTGGCTGGACACCCCGGAACGTTCACAGGCGCCCACCTCGTAATGGCGGCCGACCCCCAGCCCGGACGGCGCCGCCGGACGCGGCTGTACGCCCTCACCGACGGGCGTACAGCCGCGTCCCGCCACGGCCTGACGATGGACACCCTGATCACAGCGGCCCCCGGTGCCGGCCACGGTCACGGCGGCCTGCCCACGGAATGGCAGGAGATCCTCGCCATGTGCCCGTCGCCGAACGGACGGGCGGTCGCCGAGATCGCTGCTCGGATGCGGATGCGCCTGACTCCCACGGTGGTCCTGCTCGGCGAGCTGCTGGAACGCGGCCTGATCCGCCACCGGCCGCCGCTGGACGCCTCCGAGACCTCCAACGTCCACCTGCTCATGAAAATCAGGGACAACCTTGCCCGACTATGACAGCGCCACCGCGCCGGAAGCGTCCCCCGTCAAGATCCTCGTCGCCGGGGGCTTCGGAGTCGGCAAGACGACTCTGGTCGAGGCCATCTCCGAGATCGATCCGCTGCGGACCGAGGAGCGGCTGACGTCCGCCGGCGTCGGCGTCGACGACCTCGACGGCATCGAGAGCAAGACGGCGACCACGGTCGCGATGGACTTCGGCCGCATCACCCTCACCGACGCCGGAGTGGCCCTGTACCTCTTCGGCACACCGGGCCAGGAACGCTTCTGGTTCATGTGGGACGACCTGCTGTACGGGGCGCTCGGGGCCGTCGTCCTGGTCGACACCCGGAGGCTGGACCGCAGCTTCCCCGCCATCGACTTCTTCGAGAACCGCGGACTGCCGTTCATCGTCGGCGCGAACTGCTTCAACGGCGAACAGCCGTACACCCCCGAGGAGATCAAGGCGGCCCTGCACCTGAAGGACCCGGACACCCCCGTCCTCCTGCTCGACGCCCGCTCCCGGGAGGACGTCCGCAGCTGCTTGCTCTCGCTGCTGGACCGGCTCATCGCACAGGCGCGCCTCACCGCGCCTGCATGACGGCGGACGGCGGACGGCCCCGGCTTCCCTGGGTTTTACGTGTGGGGAAGCTGAAGCCCGCCGCGCGCGTTGTGGTCGTTTCCGACGGGACAGTGCCCCTCGTGGGACATCCCGGAAGAAGAGGCCGTAGCCATGGTGCAGTAGCGCAGGTCCGCTTGGCCGTTAGGGCTTCTCGGGCACGTTGTACAGCAGTACGAAGCCGTAGCCGACGGCTTCCTGGCGTTCCCTGGCCGGTCGTTTGTGCAGAGCTGGTGGACCGGTGGGCCTCGCCCCTCCCAGCACATGTGCCGCTGGCCCTCCCTCCCGAGACGTTCCTGGACGGCTTCACGGACCCTTCCCGCTCCAAGCCGCAGTGGCTACGTCACGGGGCTGCTCCCAGGCACTCGCGCTGCCCGTTCGTCGGCTCTTCCGGACGGTGCGCTGGCACTGCCGGCCAGCCACCGGCCGAGGTCCGTCCTGTTGCACGGTGACCCGGGGCAGGAGCTCCGCCTGCCCCTGGCCTCGTAGTGGCTCCCGTACGGCCGCGTAGTGCCGCTGACAGGCCGCCAACCAGGCCGGGTCCCACCCCGGACGGCCCATGGAAGCCCAGTGCGAAAGACCGTCGCCGCGATGCTGATGAACGACGCACGGGTCGCCGTGTTCGTTATCGACGCTACCGACGGCCGTCTAGCCGCGTGCTCCGCTGCCTTGTACACCCCACGATTGCCCACGCATTAGGCGAACGCCCCCTGGCACGGAGAGGTGCGCCTACGACCGGGGCCGATTCCTCGGCATGGTGCACTCCATCACCATTGGGGGCCTTCCCATGCCCGTCAGGCGTGCGCCTGTGATCTACGACGCCTGCCGGCCTATGTCGTACGGCATACCGGGTGGCCGGGCGCGGGGGCCGGTCACAGGTCGGTGATCACTTGGTACGGCTCGTTCTCGAGGATGCGGTCGGCCTGCACCGCGCGGCCGAGCTCGCCGCCCGCAGCGGTGTTCACGTCGTTGGTGACGTGGGAGCGCACACAGGGCGCATCCGTGGTGCCCCGCAGGATCTTGACATCCTTGACACTCCACACACCGCCTACCTGCCGTTCCTGAAGGTGAATCGCCGGTACGGGCTCCTGGGGGTGCTGGGGTGCCATGGGCTGCTTCGGGTCTCCCATGTGCATGTGTATGCGGCTTCGGTGTTTTGACGTGGCAATGTCAGAATATTGATCATGGACGACCGTCGGCCTGAACAGCCCCCGCCATCCCCAGAAGCCCCGCCTCCGGAGCCCGTTGATGCCCCGGAGCCGACGAGCGCGGAGGATGCGGGCTCCGACACAGGCCCGGCGGAAGCGCAGGAGCCTATGGTTGGGCGCGCCGCGGGTGCCGAGCAGGCGGACGATGCTCCAGAGCCGGCGGATGCGGAGGAAGGCGGCAGCGCACCGGAGCAGACCAGCACCCCGGAACCGGAGTCCGAGCAGCCCGGCACCGAGGTCCCGGAGCCGGCGGACGCGGAGGACTCGCAGCAAGCGGGTGCCGGGGACGCGGACGAGGCCCTGGAGCCGGAGGTCGTAGAGGAATCCAGCAGTGCACCCGAGGAAACCGATGCTCCGGAGCTGGAAGCCGAGCATGGGGACGCTGACGCCCCGGAGCCGGCGACTGCTGAGGATACAGACTCCGAGACAGGCCCCGTAAACGCGCAGGGCGCGGGTGCCGAGCAGGCAGACGATGCTCCGGATCCGGCGGATGCGGAGGAAGCCGGCAGCGCACCGGAGAAGACCAGTACCTCGGAGCCGCAGGCCGGGCAGTCTGCCGCCGATGCTCCGGATCCCGCGGCTGCGGGGGACTCGCAGGAAACGGGTGCTGAGACAGCGCACGACGCCCTGGAGCCGGAAGCCGAGCAGTGGGACGCAGTACGGCGGCGCCCCACGACGCATGGGATCGGGATGGCCGCCGACCGGACGCTGTTCAGCAGACATGTACCGGGCTGGCCTCCGAGCCCGCAACGACATCGCACAGCTGATCAACGATCTTCCGGAGCCGGCAGGCGAGCTTCTGCGGGAACTGGCCGAGCACATTGACGGCGACTTCACGAAGTTCACCGAGCAGGATGATGGCCAAGCCCTCATCGAGGCGACCGGCTCTCTGCCAGAGGCACACGAAACCGTCTGGTGGTGGCAACGGAAGCCGTCAGTGCTCCCGTGGTAGCGGCGGCCGCCCACCGGCTTTCCAGATGGTGAAGTCGCCCCGGGGGCATTGTGCCGGTCTTTCGGCTGGCCCGTTTCCCAGGAGCCGCTTCCCGAACCGGCATGAGATTTGGCCCGCACATCCAATCGATCCGCGCCCGTAAGACCATCACTGGCCGCCCGCCCCGAACCTCCCCTGCATGTATTGCTCAGCGCAGTGTGACCTGGTCGCCGACGCGCGAAAGAAGCAGGCGAGTGATGGTCGCGTCGCCCGGCGCCCCGGATGCCGGGACCACTGCTGCACTGTCACCAGTGCGTGGCCATCGGCACCAGACCGGTGCCTCGGCTCTCCCCGCCATGGCATGAAGCGGGGAAGCTGGAGCCGGTACTCGACCGCCGGCGTTGCTCACTCCATACTCCCGGTTCCATGACGGCCCGGGGGCATGCAGTGACCGCGTCAGGCCGGCTCAGCTGCCCAGGGGGCGGTATGCCGAGTTGAGTTGGTCGAGGGACCAGCCTGGGCTTCCAGGGCGGCAGCTCAGTGCCGAGTCGGCCGTGCGGGACGCGTTGGTTCCGGTGTTGAAGTTGGCGTTGGGGGTATTGGGCAGCAGGCCCATGTAGTACTGCCCGCCCGACGTCCACACGCACTGGTGCAGGTTGAGGTAGCGGTTGTCGGTCAGATCGAAGGACTGCACGGCGGAGTTGGCCAGCAGCAGTCTCCAGCCACCCCCTCCCGGGCTGCAGGTCAGCGTGGTGTCCGCGGTGTTGGAGACGTTGGTGCCGGTGTTGAAGTTGGCGTTCGGGGTGTTCGGGAGCACGGCTGTGTAGTGCTGCCCGGCCGAGAAGTACACGCACTGGTGCAGGTTCAGGTACCGGCCGACGGTGAGGTCGAAGGCCTTCACCGCGGAGTTGGCGGGAGCGGGACGCCAGCCCCCGCCCCCTGGGCCGCACGAGAGTGCCGTGTCCGGCGTGTCGGAGACGTTCGTACCCGTGTTGAATGCTGCGTTCGCCGTGTTCGGCAGCACGTTCGTGTAGTGCCCGCCACTGCCGACGTAGACGCACTGGTGCAGGTTCAGATAGCGCTGAGCCAGCCGTGGCCCTGGCTGCTCCGCCACGGCGGTGCTTCCCAGGGTCAGGGCGATGGCCCCAACAACTGCCGCCGCGACAACGGAATATCTGCGCATGGCGCACTCCTCCCGATCCGACGCCGCCCATCAGGGCATGTACGCACCAAGCTACTCATGCGAAGCCTGGAGCAGGTCCGCGAGTACACGGTGTACCCCGTATGGCTCAATCCCTCGGATGTCAGTGCGGCGAAGCGCTGCCGCGTCGCCGGACCGACGAAGGCGGTGGCGGGGTTGAGGCGTGCGCCGGGCGCTGTGCGGGAGGCCCGCTGGTGGCGCGATCGTGGTGCGGAGGGGCGTGGCGCCCTCAGGCGGGGTAACCGATCTCTGAGATGTCTCGGATCAGATCGGCGAGCTCGATCTCCGGATTGAGTGCGGCGACGATCTGCGGCGTCAGCGGCGCTGGGCTAGGGCCTGCCTGATGGGTCGGTGACGAACCGAGACGAGAACTCGTTGGCTATCGTCAACACGCCTCGCATACACGTGCGTTGACCTCATTACTGTAGTCAGGCTGAAGCGCGAACCACCCTGGAATGGGTTCGCTGCATATAACAGGGGACGTTCGGCCACGGGCACCGGTCCCCAAGGCTGGGTTCGGGGTGGAGACACGGAAGGCCCCGCACGGAACCGGGAGGCCGGGGGCTCAGGTGCGGGGCCGCGCTCATGGGGTGGGGGCTGTCAGACTCGGGTCAGGGTGTACGTACCCGTGCCGTCCTGCCTGCCGCTGGAGTACTGGCGGATGAGTTCCCCGTCCGCGTACCGGTCGTGGCCCATCATGGAGCCGGTGTACTTGTTCTGCAGGCCGATCTTCGTGCTGCCGGGTACGTCGCGGTAGATGTAGAACCGCTGGAGGTCGTCCTCGCCGCAGGTGGCCGTTGTCAGGTAGGCCTGTTCCTGGTTGGCGATGTTCGCCGGGATGGTGGCGCATCCGCTGTTGCCCCAGTTCTTCAGGGTCGCTTCGAGGACTCCGTTGTTCTCCGTCACGTTGCACAGGAACCAGTTGTCCAGGTGGGCACTGGTCCAATTGGATGTGCGCAGGCGGATGCCGTCGTTGGCCAGGAGCGGTGCGCTCCAGTTCAGGGGCTTGCCGGGGACGTCGATCCTGTAGGCGCCGGCTTGGCAGTTCAGGGCGGCGCGCGGGGCAGGCTTGGCAGCCTGGGTGGCCTTTGTGCTCCGGGCGGCCTTGGCGGCTGTTGCGGCGTTGTCGGCGTCGTGCTTGGCCTGGTCGGCCTTGGCCGAGGGGACGGGACCTGCCGGGTGCTTCGCGGTGGCGGCGGGGGAGCCGCAGTCCAACAGGCCCTGGGCCTTGGCCATGATGCTGTTGGCGGGGACCTTGTCCTCGCAGCGCACCGCGCCTTCTTCGAGGGTGGTGAAGGTGGTGTAGCTGCCGGTGTCGGGTCCCTCGGTCCACTTCAGGCCGCCCGCATCCGAGCGGTTGCAGTTGAGGCTGCCGTAGGTGCCGGTGACCTTCTTCGTTCCCTCGTACAGTCCGTAGTAGCCGGGCTGGCGGAAGTTCCACGAGATCGACTTGGAGGTGCTGGATGTCTGGGTGTAGTTGACCTGGACGTTCAGGCCCAGGCTTGCGCCGACGGAGCCGAGGGCCTCGACGGCGAAGCTGCCCTGAACGGTGCCGTTGAGGCCGACGGAGACGGAGATGGTCTCCGTGGTGTTCGTGTTGACGCTCTGGGTGCCGGTCGAGCCTTCGGTGACGTACCAGCCTTTGAAGTGCGTGATGGTGGGGGCGACTTCGGCGCTCTTGATGATCGGGTGGCGTTTGCCGAGATCGGCTGCGGTACAGGTCTGGCCGGGCTGGACCGTCTGCCCGGCGGCGACCTGCCCGGCGGCGGCCGGGGTGGCGGCGGCCGGGGTGGCGGCCAGGCCCACGGCGGCCGTCGCGGTGGCTATGAGTGCTCCGAGCCCTCTGCCCAGGCGGGTTCTTGTGCGGCGCATCGTGTTTCCCCCTGTGTGTGGTCTGTGAGGTGAGTGTGAGTGAAAATAGCGCCGTCGGGGGCGGCAGGGCGATACCACAACTGGCCAAATAGAATCAAGAACTGTCCCGAATTCGGTTGGCGTGCAAGGGCGTTGACCGGTTCTATGCCTGCGATGTGCCCGCAAAGGGGCCACCGAAGGAAGGGACCACCTTGTGAAACACGTCAGACGCGGCATGGCGGCGATAGCCTCACTCGCCCTCACCGCAACCCTGCTGGCCATGGGATCCCAACCGGCCACAGCCGCCCCGGCGGCCCCTCCCCAGGGCCACGGCACCTGCACGGCTGTCCCCTCCAGCAGCGGGGCCCCCAAGGGCGCGGCGTGGGCCTGCTACGAGGCCAAGCCCGGGGCGTCTGCCCCCGCCCCCGCCACCGCACGTGCTCTTGCCCCCGCTCCCCGCGACGACCAACCGGACCCGGAAAGCCCGGAAGCTCTGTGCGGCAAACAGCCCCCCAACAACTCCACCCGCCTCGTGTACTGCATTGAAAAAGAATTGAGGTGGACCTACTACGGCCCCGACCAGAAGGAGGTGATCGGCATCGCTGAGGGCAGGCTCTACATCTACTCCAAGCTCAAGGCCGTTCCGCATTCCAACTGGAAAGAGAGCGTGATCGTCACCCTGGACAGCAAAACGGACAGTATTCCCGCCGTGGAACTGGTCCTGCAGGCCATCTGCACCGGGCAGTGCTCCGCGTCGGGGCCCCTCGTGGCGAGGCTGTCGAAAGTGGGTGAACACGTCGGCGGGAGCATCGACTACAACTCTCCGATCGGCCCGGACGCCGAAGCACTGGTTCAGCCCCAGTACCACGCGATGCTGGACCTCCTGGTCCCCGGGGAGCTCCTGCCGCCCACAAACACCGACTGGGTCGGCCCCCAGATACGCTGTGACGGCAAGACCGGCGAATGGACGGGCTGCGTCATCCCGGAGCACATGGCCAACGTGACCGTCCGCAGGTCCCTCTACCGGGCCGCCGCCATCACCTACGAGTGGGCACAGAACAACCTGACCACCCTCAGCATGGGCACCAAGAACAAACCCCTGCACTACAAGAAAATGACCGAAGAGGAGAAAAACCGCAGGCGAGACCTCACCTGCAATCTGGCGCCGGACAGGTTCGTCAAAGACCCTTCGGTGCCGGACGACTCCTGTGACGAGTTCCCCTTCGCTGCGACCCAGGAGGGCGGCAAAGCGGGCACCCAGTGCGTGGACATCCTCCCCCAACAAGTGGGCGGGGTATGGGACGTTAGCAATGTCAAGGTCCTTCGCAACGGCAATGTCAAAACAAACGCGCCCTGTGTACGCGGCCACGTCACCAACAAGGACAACGTCGATGCGGGCAGTAAAGAATTCGGCGCGGCGGTGAGGTCCGACCGCATCCTCGACGGCGAGGCCTTCCAGGTGATCATCGCCCCGTAGGCGGCTGGTCTGCCGCCCCGGGCACTCGGGGAGGCAGACCAGGGGCCGGTCAGGTTCCGTCTGACGGGTCATGCACGAAGCCACAGGCGTATGGCCGCAACGGTCCCAGTGCCGTAGAAGACGTAGGCCCGCTTGTCGGACCTCGTGGCAACCGCCCGGTTGATCTTCAACTTTCCGATAAGCCGCTCCACTTCGTTCCTGCGAACGTAGCGGGCTTTCTCGAAGCTGGTGGGCCGGCCGTCTCGGCTCTCACGGTGCAAGCGGTTGGCCTGCTGATTCCTCGGCTCAGGGATGGTGTGCTTGATCTGTCGGCGCCGTCAGGTAGCGGCGGTCGCACCGAGAGCTGTAGGCACGATCGCCGCTGAGGTGGTCGGGGCGCGTGCGCGGGTGCCCGCCCTTCGGCCGCGGGACGCGGATGCTCTCCAGGACCGGAATCATGAGGCTCGTCGCCCCATTGTCCGGGTGTGATCAGTAGGGCCAGGGGCTGCAGGCCGCCCTCACCAACCAAGTGGATCTTTGTGGTGAGGCCGCCGCGGGAGCGGCCAAGACCTTCATCGTCCCGGTGGTGGGCCGGCCGGGCTCGTCTGCCCGGTACCGCCGGGGCCCGGTGACGGGCACCCGCAGCGTGTGGGTGGGCCCTGCAGATCGTCGAGTCCACGCTCGCCATTGACCAGTCGATTCGCCCCTGCGCATCGGCATCGGCTTGCACGGCTCGCAGGAGCATTTCCCATGTGCCGTCCGCCGACCAGCGGCCATGCCGGTCGTATATCGTCTGCCACTTACCAAACCGGGATGGCAGATCGCGCCACGGGATCCCGGTCCGCAACCGGAACAGAAGCCTGTTGATCACCCTGCGGTGACACTTCCAACGCCCGCCCCGCCCAACGTTTCTCGGCAAGTACGACTTCAGCCTGGCCCACTCCGTGTCACTGAGATCTACCTGTCCCACATGCCTGGGGACGAGTTCTCGTCTCGGTTCGTCACCGACTCATCAGATACGCCCTAGCCGCCGCGCTGGCAATGATGGTCTTTGCCGTACCGCCCGCGGCATTCACCTGCCCGCGCACGCCATTCACGGAAATGCCCCCTGGCGGGATATCGAGACCACGCACAGTAGTTGCGCCGGCCTCGATCTGGACATCTCGCATTTTCACGGCCATGTACCGTGATCTCCTTTTGCGGAATGCAACGCGTACAGGAAGGGGAGTCCCGCAGCAGTGAGGGATCCGGGTGGTGTTGTTGTCCGGTCCTAAACCCTACGGGCAGACCCGTCCCGGCTCCGCAGCCACGGTGCCCGCTCTGTCCAGGCCTCTGCACGACTGGGCCCGGTCGTGGCCGCGTGACGCCGACTGAGACCGCGGTACCCCGCGAGCGGTGCCGTGCCGACCGCCGGCATCGACCCGCGCTTCCCGCACGGGCCCCTCGCTGTCCTGGACGGCGGCGGTCGCGCCTACGGTTTGGACGGCCTCGTGCTGGACTGCCCGGCGTCCACTGTCCCGCAGTTGGTGGAGTGGGCACTGGCCGAGTCGGGTCTCGGGGCCCCGCGCCTGCACCGCAACGGCAAGGATGCCGATCCGCTGGTCGTGCTCACTGCGGCTGCCGCGGTGAAGCTCGGGCTCCCGGAGCGGCTGGAGGGCCCTGAGCAGCGCCGCTCCCTGCGGCTGGACGACGAGCATCCCGTGGTCAGGCAGGTCACCCGGGCGAAGTGGAAGCTTACCCAGCGCGGGTTCGGTCCCTGGGCCCGGATCTACCGCCCCGCCCAGGCCGGGCAGCGCCAGTGCGTGCAGCTCGCCATCCTCTCCTGGGACGCACTCGACACCCGATCGTGGCCGGGCATCACACAGAGGGATGTTCATCGCCCTCGACGTTGGGGTGGCCGCCACCGAGTAGCGCCCGCTAGGACCGCGTCGCCCTCCTGCACTCGTTCCCAGAGGACTCGCCCCGTCCGACCGGCGTGCTGCGGTCGTACGGGTCGACCTCCGTGCCTGTCTTGTCCGCCCGGCGGTCCGTGCCGAAGGGTGGGGTGAAGTAGCCCGTGGGGGCGCCGCAGCCACCGTTGGTCATGTCGTACTTGTGCGAGACGATCGAGAACGTGCCCGGTTCGGTGATCACCTTACGGGGGTCGTCCCAGCTCAGGACCAGCTCGCGCCGGACGATCGTGCGCACGATCTCGCCGTCGCCGCCCGCGTCCGCGCGGGTGACCGGGTAGACGAAAGTGACGTCGGCGGTCACCTGGAGCGCACCGCGCTCGCCTTCCCGGTAGGTGAGCCGACCTCGGGTCTTCACGACGTCGCCGACCAGGCGGGTGCGGGAAGGTTGGAAGCGGCTGAAGAGGAAGAGGGGGTCGTTCTTCTCGCTCGGCGCTCGGAAAGCAGTGTTCAGAAGGTCTTGGACATCCTTCTGGTGCGGGTTGATCAGTGCAATCGCCTTCTCGGGGCGCTCGCCCCGCAGCACCCCGCCGTCCAGACCGGACGCGACGAGGAAGTCCCGGCTGCTGGCGAGGGCCCGCTCGACCTCGGCCGTGCTCATCCAGCCGACCGCCGAGGCCTCGGGCACGGTGATCCCCGCCGCTCCGCTCGCCCATCCCGCCGCCGGCGAGCCGCGGAACGGCTCCTCCATGGTGGGGCGTCGGGCCGCCTCCGCCGCGGGCGCCCGGGTCGGGCGGGCGGTCTCGGCCGGCGACGGCGAGGAGTCGGCGCCGGCGAACAGGTCCACCACTCGCCCCGGCGCGACTGCCACCACCAGCAGCACCAGCACGGCCAGCAGCCCGGCCACGGACCAGCCAAAGCGCCGCTTGGGCCGCGCGGGCGTGTAGCTGCGCCAGCCCTCCGAGCCGCCGCCGGGCTCCGCGCGCAGCCGCTTCGCCACGTCGCGTGCCCGCGCTGAGGGCTCCTTGGGCGCGTCGGCGGCACCCGCCACCGACTCACGCAGAAACCGCTCCCACTCCTCATCGGACCTGGACGAGCCGTCCGGCTCCGTACCCGCGCCCATCCTCAACCCCCGGCAATCAGTAGTCCGCGGCCCACTCCCCAGGGACGCGTCCGCATCATGACACAGGGCGCTGACGGTGAGGTCAGCCGGGCGGACGGTGGGGGCGCGCCATCTTTACCCACGGCCAACTGAAGCACTCCCTGCATTGTTCTACGGGATGTGGTGAGCCTTCCGTATGGTTGACCCACTCGGGGCGCCGGGTGTGGTTGGAGCGCTTTGTCACTGGTGGCTTTGACTGGTCGGCCGCCCGGCGCTCACGACGGCTTGGCTGCCGATGGGGAGTCGTGAATGATCGCTCAGTCGGGAGCTGACAGCGAGGTCGTCCGTAGGAAGTGCCGCAAGTGCACCGCGCGGTGGCGCCAAGCGGCCGCGATCTGGGCCGACATCGACGCGGGCGAGGCTCACCACCACTGCGTCGTCATCGTTTTCTCGAGCCGGGCCGTTCACCGTGTCCCCGAGAGCTACCGCGGTGACGGAAAGACGGATGCCAAGGACGTTGCTCATTGCCGACCAGGTCCGCGTCCGCCGGGGTCTTCATCCTCTACGTAGCGGCGACGAAGCTGTAGCCACGTCCAGGCCTGGCTGAGCCGCGGTGCCGACACCGAGGGCACCAGCTTGTCGGGCGTGGCCTCGGAGCAGCCGACGAGGCTGGCCGCGAGGAGGCAGGTAGGGCGATGGCTGTGAGGTGTGAGGGGCGCATCGCGTTATCGTGGCGCGCGGCGCCGCGGCCGTGACCAGCCTCCTGGAAATGCGCACGTCGGCTGTGACCCGAGTAGTGATGCGGCCGTTGACGCGGCGTGGACGACATCGACCTGTGGGTGCTCATCGAGGAGCCCGGGGAACGGCTGAAGCTGACGACGCAGGGCGAGGGGTGCGCCACCGCCTTCGCCGAGCTGCTGGACGACCTGTTGCGGGTGCTGGGCCCGGACCACCCTGCGGAGTGCAGACGACATCGTTCGGGGTGACCTGTCCCCGCCAACGCCCCCATCATGAGCATCAGCACGGCCAGGACCAGCGTGTAGATGTTGGCCACCCACTGCAGCGCGGACAGCGAGGCGGACAGCCCCTCCCGATGCCGGGCAGGGCGACGGACAACACCGTGGTGTCGAGCAGGAACATGAACGTGCCGAGACCGACGGCCACCAACGGCCACCATTTGCGCATGAGACTTCCTCCGCAGAACTTGTCGGACGCCTCTCACGGTCCGGATCGACGCCCCATCGCCACCACCCAGGCCGCCTTGAGCGGTGGATAGCGGCATATTCATGCCTTATGAATACGGATACCGTCGCTCTGGATGGCATCGATCAGGGGTTGGTGCATGCCCCGCAGATCGACGGCCGAGCCCCGTTCCGCGTCATCGGCGAAGCCCCCGACATCTCCGAGCACACCGTCGCCCGCCGCTACCGCCGCATGCGCGCCGCCGGCATCCTCCGCGTGGTCGGCACTCTCAACGGCGCCCGTCTCGGCTACAGCGCGTGGACCATCCGGCTGCAGTGCACCCCGGACGCTGCCGGTGCCATCGCCAAAGCCCTCGCCGCCCGCCCCGACACGTCCTACGTCTACCTGCTCTCCGGCGGCACGGAGATATCGTGCAGCGCCCAGATGCCCACCACCGATGAGAGCGAAGCTCTCCTGCTGCACAAACTCCCCAGGACGAGCCGCATCACATCCGTCTCTGCCCACCTGCTGCTCGGCAACCGCGCGTTGCCCAACAACTGGGCAGGCTCCGCCTGCCTCACCCCTGCACAGGTCGCCCTGCTCACCCCGTCGCCCGCCGAGCACACCGATGTGTCCCTCGGACCTGCGGACCGCCTGCTGTTCGACCTCCTGTCACGGGACGGACGGGCGAGCTACACCGAACTTGCCGTCGCGACAGGCTGGTCCGAATCGACCGTGCGGCGTCGGCTCACCGCCTTGCGCCAGGCCGGCGCACTTACCTTCCCCGTCGACATCCTGCCGACAGCCCTGGGTTTCCGCGCCGAAGCCCGCCTGTGGATGTCCGTGTGCCCCTCCCGACTCACCGCCGTGGCGTCCACGATGGCCAGCCACCCCGAAGTCTCACTCGTGGCCCAGACCACCGGCCGGACCAATCTGCTCGCGGCCGTCAACTGCCGCGACTCCCTCGACCTTGCGCGGTACCTGACCGAAAGAATCGCGTCCCTGGATGCCATCCACATGATCGAGACGGCCCCTGTCATCCGCACTGTGAAACGAGCCGGGCGCCCTGCTTCCGCCCGAACGCTGAACCGCGAACAGTCCACTTGGCATCATCCGGCACCCGACCCTCTCAGTGGGTGTTCTGTGAGGTCCAGGGGCACTCGTCGCGCTGAAGGCGGGTTGTCTGGTTCGAGGGCTTCATGGACGGCCGGGCACGCGGTTCGCTGGTGTGTGTGGACGGGCGCGAGCCGTACCCGGGTGGCCTGTCGGACGAAGCGTGGGAGCTGATCCGGGCACACAGCCGGGTTCCCCAGGGTGCGCGGCGGCCGACTGCTGTGGGATCGGTGCAGGTCAGGCCGGGCAGGTTCAGCCGTCCGCTCGTCGACGCCGGCCTCAGGTCGTGCCCCTCCCTCCGGTGAGTGCGTAGCTCACCGACTGGACGCGGCTGAGCTGCGTGAGGATCACCGGCGCCGGGATTCCGACGACGACAGCCGCGTACGCGCCACTGATCTGTCCCGTGGCACCTCAGAGCACCGCAGCACCGGCACCCATCGCGCTGTGGGCCACAGCCGCGACAGGGTCGCCGACAGGATCGCCGACGGGGTCGAAATGCTGTGGGAACCATGGCGATTCGCCTTCCTGCCCGGGCGGTCACAGCAGGTAGGCACGGCGGTTCGCTTGCCGGTCGAGGAACCGGGCGTAGACGTCCAGAAGCCCGCGCAACACGCCTCCCGCCAGCCTCTCGCCGCCCCCAGAAGGATCAGCGTCGGCACAGTCACGGCACACGGCACGGCTTCCCCCGGGTGATACGGACGGACGGCCGACTTCCGACCTCAACGGGAATCTAGGGAAATTCGGGTATCACCAGTCATACGGTCGTCCTTGATTTCCGAACGAGTCGAGGTGGTGACCATGCACGACCAGATCCCGCTGCGAGCCGAGACTTGGCCGATGTCTCGGACCTGCCCGTTCTCCCCGCCGCCGGAGTACGCCGGCCTGCCCAGGCTGACGGGCCCGAGCGGACGCACTGTGTTCGTTGCCGCACGCCATGAAGACGTCCGCGCTGTGCTCGGCGACGCCCGGTTCAGCTCCGACCGCTCGCACCCGGACTTCCCGCGGATGCGCGTCGGCGAGACCGTGTTCCCCGGCTTCAGGCCCTCGCTGGTCGAGATGGACCCACCCGAGCACGCCCCCGCCCGTCGTGCGGTCGCCGGCGAGTTCGCCATCCGCCGCATGCGAGAACTGCGCCCCAAGGTCCAGTGCATCGTCGACGGTCTGCTCGACGATGTGCTGGCCGGCGCCGAGCCCGCCGACCTGGTGTCCGCGCTGGCCGTGCCGATGTCCGGTCTGGTGCTGTGCGAGCTGCTCGGCATCCCGACCGGTGACCGGCAGGAGTTGACCACCAACACCACGGTGCTGACGGCCCACGACTCCGCTGATGCGGATCGCGCCGAGTCCTTCCGCTCTCTGATCGCGTATTTCGACGCGCTGTGCGCCAGCAAGATGACCGAGCGGCCCGAGGACCTGCTGGGCAGGCTGGCGGGCCACCAGCTCTTCAGCGGTGGCGAGAGCCGCCGGGCCATGGTCGAACTGTGCGTACTCCTGGTCGCCGCAGGCCTGGAGACCACCGCCACGATGACCGCACTCGGGGTCCTGGCTCTCCTCGAACACCCCGACCAGCTCGCCCTCCTCACCGCCGACCCGGGCCTGACCCCGGCGGCAGTGGAGGAACTGCTGAGGTTCTTCTCCGTCGTCGAGCTGTCCCTGATCCGCCGCGCCACGGCGGACGTCGAGATCGGCGGCACTCTCGTACGGGCGGGTGAGGGCGTCGCCGCCCTGTCCGCCGCCGCCAACCGCGACCCCGCGGCCTTCGCCGACCCGGACACGTTCGATGTCACCAGGGACAACCGCGGGCACCTGGCTTTCGGCTCGGGACCGCACCAGTGCATCGGCAAGAATCTGGCCCGGCTGGAGCTGCGCATCGTCCTCGACACTCTGTTCCGGCGCATTCCCACTCTCCGCCTGGCCACGCCACGCGACGAACTGCGCTACGTCAACGGCTCCGCGTTCTCGGTATCGGCGCTCCCGGTCACTTGGTGACGGAGACAAAAAGCGCCGGCCGTCAGCCATGCGTTTACGGAGTTGCGGGAGAGGTGGTTCGTTTCGCGCCGGTCAAATTCAGAGCCACTGGTCGAGCTCGTGGCCTGCGGTTTTGGCCGATCTTCGCGGCCGGCCCGGCGGCGACGGCCAAAGGGGGTGCTCACCTGGGGGTGGCCGGTGCGACGGAACGGCTGTCTTGCTTTTGGCGGGTGGCGCCAATTCGGCGGGATCCTCTACGCGTCACGGTAGCGGTAGAAAGCCTTGACAGCAGGCCGAAGTTTCTAGTGAAAGCCCCAGACCTTGGTCGGCTGGAGGCGTTGTGTGGAATGGGTCCGGGTGCTGATCATGTTGATGCACCTCGATTTATCGGCGTTTGGTTAGATGGTCGCGAGTTCGGCGAATGATCTTGCGTCCGTGGTAGCCGACAAAGTCCAAACTGCTCAGGGAGGGCACCGGATGCCGGGCGAACCGATTGCGATTGTGGGAATGGCGTGCCGCTATCCGGGCGGAATAACCGACCCGGAGGGGCTCTGGCAGGTGGCCAGGGACGGGATCGACGCGATCGGCGAGTTACCGGACGACCGGGGCTGGGACCTGGCGGCCCTCTACGATCCCGACCCGGACCGGCCCGGTACCTCCTACGTCCGGCACGGCGGCTTCCTCTACGACGCCGGCCATTTCGACGCCGAGTTCTTCGGGCTCTCCGCCCGCGAGGCGTTGACCACCGATCCGCAGCAGCGCCTCCTGCTCACGACGGCGTGGGAGGCCCTGGAGAACGCGGCCATCGATCCCACCTCGCTGCGGGGCAGCCGCACGGCCGTGTTCGCCGGCTCGATGATGCACGACTACGCGCCCCGGGTGCATACCGTCCCGGACGGGCTGGAGGGGTACCTGATCACCGGGAACACCTCCAGCGTGGCGTCCGGCCGAGTGGCCTACGTGCTCGGCCTCAACGGCCCCGCGGTCACGGTGGACACCGGCTGCTCCTCGTCGCTGGTGACCACTCATCTCGCGGTGCAGTCCCTGCGTCTCGGCGAGTGTGACCTGGCCCTGTCCGGCGGGGTGACGGTGATGGCGACCCCGGAGATGTTCGTGGAGTTCTCGCGGCTGCGGGGCCTCGCCCCGGACGGCCGGTGCAAGCCGTTCTCCGCGACGGCGGACGGTACGGCCTGGTCCGAGGGCGTCGGAATGCTGGTGCTGGAACGGCTCTCCGACGCCCTGCGCCATGGGCACACCGTGCACGCGCTGGTGCGCGGCACCGCGGTCAACTCGGACGGGGCCTCCAACGGGCTCTCCGCACCCAGCGGGGCGGCTCAGGAACGGGTGCTGCGGGCGGCGCTGGCCGACGCCGGACTGTCCGAGGCGGACGTCGACGCGGTGGAGGCGCACGGCACGGGCACCGCGCTCGGCGACCCGATCGAGGCACGGGCGCTGCTGGCGGTGCACGGCCCGCAGCGGGCGCGCTCGCTGCTGATGGGGTCGGTCAAGTCGAACATCGGGCACGCGCAGGCGGCTGCCGGGGTGGCGGGCATCCTGAAGATGGTGCACGCCATGCGCGACGGCGTGCTGCCGCGCATCCTGCACCTGACCGAGCCCAGCCCGCACGTGGACTGGGAGTCCGGCAGGGTCACCCCGCTCGCGGAGAACACGCCGTGGCCGGAGACCGGGATGCCGCGCCGGGCCGGGGTGTCCTCGTTCGGCATCAGCGGCACCAATTCCCACGTGATCCTGGAACAGGCGCCGGAACCCGCGCCCGCCGCGGCACCGCGCCCGGCGTCCGCGGTGCCGCTGCTGCTGTCCGCACGGTCGGCGGAGGCGCTGCGGGAGCAGGCCGGCCGGCTGGCCGAGCGGCTCCGCCCGGACCGGGTCGGTCTGCTGGACGCCGGATACACGCTGGCGACCGGCCGGGCCGGGTTCGAGCACCGGGCCGCCGTCCTCGGCCGGGACCGGGACGCGTTGGTGCACGGACTGGACGCGCTCGCCGAGGGCGGTTCGGCACCGGGCACGGTCGTCGGGTCACCCTGCCGAGACACCAGTCCGGTGCTGTTGTTCCCCGGCCAGGGCACGCAGTGGACCGGGATGGCCACGGAACTGCTGGAGTCCAGCCCGGTCTTTGCCGGGCACATGGCGGCCTGTCAGGACGCGATGGCGCCGTACGTGGACTGGAACCTGGGCGACGTGCTCACCGACGCTGACGCGCTGCTCCGGGTGGACGTGGTGCAGCCCGCGCTGTGGGCGGTCATGGTGTCGCTGGCCGGACTCTGGCGGGCACACGGGGTGCGGCCGGCCGCGGTGGTGGGCCACTCCCAGGGCGAGATCGCGGCCGCGACCGTAGCAGGCGCGCTGTCCCTGGACGACGGGGCGCGGATCGTCACGCTGCGCAGCCGGGCATTGCGGGCGCTCTCCGGCACGGGCCGGATGCTGTCGGTGGGGCTGCCGAGAGCGGCGGTCGAAGAGTCGATGGCCCGCTGGGGCGAGGATCTGTCGGTGGCCGCGGTCAACGGGCCGCTCGCGACGGTGGTCTCGGGCACCGTCCAGGCGGTCGAAGAGTTCGCTGCCGCACTGGTCGCCGAGGACATACGGGCGCGCCTGTTGCCGGTGGACTACGCCTCGCATTCGGCGCAGGTCGAGCTGCTGCGTGCGGAGCTGCGCGAACTGCTGGCGCCGGTGACTCCGGTGGCGGCCGAGGTTCCCTTCCACTCGACCGTGACCGGCGGTCCGGTGGACACCACCGGGCTGGACGCGGACTACTGGTACCGCAACCTGCGCGCCACGGTCGAGTTCGAGGCGACGGTGCGCGGGCTGGTCGCCGCCGGGCACACCACGTTCCTGGAGTCGAGCCCGCATCCGGTGCTCGCCGGCGGCGTGCGGCAGATCCTCAGTGACTACCAGGAGGACCACGACGGCGGCGGCGTCGTGCTGGAGACCCTCAAACGGGACGAGGGTGGTGCCGACCGCTTCCTGATGGCGGTGGCCGAAGCAGCCGTGCACGGTGTGGACGTGCACTGGAACGGGCTGTTCGACGGCGCCCGGAGCGTGGAGCTGCCGACGTACCCGTTCCGCGGGCAGCGGTACTGGATGCTGCCCACCGCCGCCTCCGGGCCCGGCGCCGGGCATCCGATGCTGGACTCGGTGGTCCAGCTCGCCGGCGGTGGCCTGGTCGCCACCTGCCGGCTCTCTCTCGCCCGGCACCCCTGGCTGGCCGAGCACGAGGTGCGCGGCACCGTGCTGCTGCCCGGGGCCGCGTTCGTCGAACTGGCGCTGCACGCGGGTGAGCGGGCGGGGCTGCCGGTGCTGGACGAACTGGTGCTGGAGAGCCCGCTGGTGCTGCCCGAGCGGGGCGAGACCGAGTTGCAGATCGCGATCGGCGAGACGGATCCGGGCACGCTGGCGATGTACGCCCGGTCCGCGCCGGACGCGCCGTGGACCCGGTACGCGACGGGGACGCTCCGGGCCGCGGGGTCCGGCGGCGCGAACCTGACGGAGTGGCCGCCGGCCGGTGCCGAGGAGATCGACCTCGACGGCGAGTACGCACAGCTCGACGAGCGAGGTTACGAGTACGGGCCGGCCTTCCAGGGGTTGCGGCGGGCCTGGCGGCTCGGTGCGGAGCGCTGGGCCGAGGTCGAGCTGCCGGTCGATCCCGGGCGGTTCGGCCTGCACCCGGCCCTGCTCGACGCCGCATTGCACCCGCTGCTGCTGGATGCGGGGGACGCGCCGGTGAGGTTGCCGTTCTCCTGGAGCGGGGTCGCACTGCATGCGGTCGGGGCCACGGCATTGCGGGTGCGGCTGGCTCCGCAGGGCAACGACTCCTTCGCCGTGGCGCTCGCCGACGCGGCGGGGGAAGCGGTGGCCACGATCAGCGCGCTCGCGCTCCGGCCCGTAGGGCCTGTGCGGCCGGGGACGGCGGGCGTGGACCGGGCGCTGCACCGGCTGGACTGGGTGCAGGTTGCGCGGCGGCCCGCCCCGGCGATGGTGGACGCGGCGATCGTGGACGCGCCGATCGTGGACGTGGCCGGTCCCGAGGAAGCACTGGCGCGGGTCCGCGAGTTTCTGGGCACCGACGACGAGAAGGCGACGGACGGGCCCCTGATCGTGCGGACCCGTGGTGCGGTCGCGATCGCCCCGGAGGAAGACCAGGACCCCGACGCCGCGGCGGTCTGGGGCTTGGTCCGCACGGCACGCACCGAACATCCCGGCCGGTTCGTGCTGGTCGACCTGGACCGCCCCGGCGACCCCGAGGACGCCGGCTCCGCCCTGGAGCTGGCGTTGGGCACCGGTGAGCCGGAGATCGCCGTCCGGGGCGGGCAGACGTTCGCGCCGCGGCTGGCCCGGGTGACGCGGACGGGGGACCGGCCCGCCCTCGCCGGAGGCACGGTGTTGATCACCGGCGGGACCGGCGTACTCGGCCGGGAGCTGGCCCGGCACCTGGTCACCGAGCACGGGGTGCGGCACCTGGTGCTGGCGGGGCGGCGGGGCGGCGCGGCGGCGCTCGGGTCCGGTCTCGAGGACCTGACCGGCACCGCCGAGATCACGGTCGTGGCATGCGACGTCGCCGACCGGGCCGCCCTCGCCGAGCTGCTGGCGGCGATCCCCGCGCACCGCCCGCTGACCGCGGTGATCCACGCCGCCGGGGTGCTGGACGACGGCACGGTGCGCTCCCTCACCGCCGAACGGCTGAACGCGGTGCTGCGACCGAAAGTCGAGGGTGCGCGCAACCTGCACGAACTGACCGAACACCTCGACCTGGCCGCGTTCGTGCTGTTCTCCTCCGTAGCCGGTGTCCTCGGCACACCGGGGCAGGCGAATTACGCGGCCGCCAACGCGTGGCTGGACGGGCTGGCGCAGCACCGCCGCTCGCGGGGACTGCCCGCTTCGTCGATGGCGTGGGGACTTTGGGCGCAGGACACCGGCATGACCGGGCGGCTGGGCGACACCGACCGGGCCCGGCTGCGGCGAACCGGGCTCGTGCCGATGTCCCGCGAACACGGGCTCGCACTGTTCGACGCGGCGCTGGGCACCGACCTGGCGTGCACCGTGCCCGCCCGTTTCGACCTGGCCAACGTGCGTGCGGCAGGCCCGGAGCGGGCTCCGGTGTGGGCCGGGCTGCTCGGCGTCCGGCGGAGCGCGGCCCGGCCGGCCTCCGTGGCCGCGGCGCCCGTGCTCGTCTCCGGTGGCGAGCGGTCGGTGCTCGATCTCGTGCTGGCCACGGTGGGCTCCGTGCTCGGCGTGGAGCGCCGGGTGGACCCGTCGCGGGCGTTCCGCGACATCGGCTTCGACTCGCTGTCCGGGGTGGAGCTGCGTAACCGGCTCACCGCCGCGACCGGGGTGCGGCTCCCCGCGACCGCGGTGTTCGACCACCCCACCCCCACGGCCCTGGCCGGGTACCTGTCCGGGCAGCTCCCCGGCGCTATACCCGGCGGCCGGACACCGGTCGCCGGGCCCGGCCCGCACGACATGGACGACCCGGTGGTGCTGGTCGGCGCGAGCTGCCGCTTTCCCGGCGGGGTGTCCACGATGGACGAGCTGTGGGCGCTGCTGGCCGACGGGCGGGACGCGATCACCGAGTTCCCGGCGGATCGCGGCTGGAACCTGGACGAGATCTACCACCCGGAGCCGGGCCGTGGCGGGCGCAGCTACGTGCGGCACGGCGGCTTCCTGGACGGGATCGCCGAGTTCGACAACGGCTTCTTCGGCATCGCCCCGGCCGAGGCGGTCTCGATGGACCCGCAGCAGCGCATCCTGCTGGAACTGGCCTGGCACGCGCTGGAAGACGCCGGGATCGACCCGGCCGCGTTGCGGGGCACCCGCACCGGTGTCTACCTCGGGCTGATGGGCAACGACTATGCGCGCCGCGCGCACCGGACGCCCGAGGACCTCACCGGCGACGTCTCGATCGGCAACGCGGGCAGCGTCGCGTCGGGGCGGCTCGCCTACACGTTCGGCTTCCACGGCCCGGCGATCACGGTGGACACGGCGTGTTCCTCCGCGCTGGTGGCGATGCACCAGGCCGCGCAGGCGCTGCGGGCCGGTGAGTGCACGGTCGCGCTGGCGGGTGGCATCACGGTGCTCACCACGCCGACGCTGTTCGTGGAGTTCTCCCAGGTGGGGGTGCTCGCCCCGGATGGCCGGTGCAAACCGTTCGACGCGGCCGCGGAGGGCACCTCGTGGAGCGAGGGCGCCGGCCTGCTGGTGATGGAGCGGCTTTCCACCGCGCGCGAACGGGGCCACCGGGTGCTCGCCGTGCTGCGCGGCTCGGCACTCAACTCCGACGGCGCGTCCAACGGGCTGACCGCGCCGAACGGATCGGCCCAGCAGCGGGTGATCCGGAACGCGCTGGCCGTCGCGGGCCTGGCGCCCGGCGAGGTGGACGCGGTGGAGGCGCACGGCACCGGCACCCCGCTCGGCGACCCGATCGAGGCCACCGCGCTGCTGGCGACCTACGGGCAGGACCGGGCGCAGCCCGTGCTGGTCGGGTCGGCGAAGTCCAACCTCGGGCACACCCAGGCCGCGGCGGGCTTGGCGGGTGTGCTCAAGATGGTGCTGGCCATGCGGCACGGCCGGTTGCCCCGGACCCTGCACCTGAATGCCCCGAGCCCGCACGTGAACTGGGACGACGGCGCGGTGCGGTTGCTGGACGAGCCGATGGACTGGCCGCGCGCGGGCCGTCCGCGCCGGGCGGCGGTGTCCTCGTTCAGCCTCAGCGGCACCAACGCGCACGTGATCCTGGAGGAGCCCGAGCCCGAGCCCGAACCGGAGCCGGCGACCGCCGCGGCTCCGCCGCTGATCCCGTGGGTGCTCTCCGCGGCCACCCCGGAGGCGCTGCCCGCGCAGGCCGAGGCCCTGCTCCGCCGGCTGACCGACGAGGACGGGAACGGCTCGCCGTCCGCGCTGGACGTGGCGTACTCGCTGGCCACCACGCGGGCCCGGCTGCGTGCCCGCACCGTCGTGCTCGGCACGGACACCGGCGAGCTGACCGCCGCGCTGCGAGCCGGGACCGGCAGTACCGGAGTGGCGGCCGACGGCGCGACCGCGTTCCTGTTCCCCGGCCAGGGCGTGCAGTACGCGGACATGGCCACGTCGCTCCGGGACCGGGTACCGGTGTTCGCGGCGGCCCTCCAGGAGATCGCCGCCGAGCTGGACCCGCTGCTGGACCGGCCGCTCGCCGAGATCCTCCGGGACGGACCCGGTGAACGCACCGACCATGCGCAGGCCGCGGTGTTCGCGGTTCAGGTGGCGGTGTTCCGGCTGCTCACCACGATGGGGGTGCGGCCGGACGCGGTGGCCGGGCACTCGGTCGGCGAAGTCGCCGCCGCGCACGCCGCGGGCGTGTTCTCGCTGGCCGACGCCTGCGCACTGGTGGCCGCGCGCGGGCGGCTGATGCGCGAACTCGGTGGCGAGGGCGCGATGGTGGCGGTCCAGGTACCGGAAGCCGACGTGCCGGAACTGCTGCGCGGACTCGAGGACCGGGTGGCGCTGGCCGCGGTGAACGGGCCCGCCTCGGTGGTGCTCGCCGGGGACGCGGACGCGGTGCGGGAGATCTCGCAGCGGGTGGCCCACGTGCACCGCCTGGCGGTGCGGCACGCGTTCCACTCCCACCACATGGACCCGGTTCTGGACCCCTTGCGGAAGGTGCTGGCCGGACTGGACTTCCGGACACCGGTCATTCCGGTCGTGTCCTCGGTGACCGGCGCACGGGTCACCGAAGAGCTTCGTGACCCGGAGTACTGGGTCCGGCAGGCGCGGGAACCGGTGCGCTTCCACGACTGCCTGCGCGCTCTGGACGCGGCGGGCACCAGCACCTACCTGGAGCTGGGACCGGGCGCGACGCTCAGCGCGCTCGGCCAGGAGGCGCTGGGCGGGGACGGTTTCCTGCCGGTGCTACGGCAGGACGCCGACGAGGTGCACGGCCTGCTGACGGCGTTGGCGACCGCGCACACCCGGGGGGTCGACGTGGACTGGGCGGCCTGGTGCGCGGGCGGGAGGGCGGTGCCACTGCCCGGCTACGCGTTCACTCGGCAGCGGTTCTGGCTGCCCGACGACGAAGCGGTCCCGGCCGACCCTCTGCTGCATGGTGTCGAGTGGCCGCTGCTGCCCGTCCCCGGCCCGGTCGCCGACGCGCCGGGGCCGTGGCTGGTGGTGGCCCCGCCGGGCGCGGACTGGGACCGGCTCACCGAGGACGTGGCGGGCGTGCTGGGCGAAGGGACCCGCACCGTGCGCGGCGACGCCGTGGACGGCGAGCACTGGGACCGGCTGCTGCCCGACCTGCCGGGGGGCGGCATCGTGTCCCTCCTGGCGATGGCCGAGGGCTCGGATACGCCGCGGGTGCCGGCCGGCCTGATGGCTGAGGGCTCGGATACGCCGCGGGTGCCGACCGGCCTGGCCGCCACCCTGGCGCTGCTGCGGGCGCTGCTGTCCAGAGGTGCGGATACGCCCCTGTGGTCGATCACCAGCGGCGCCGTGCGGGCCGGCACGGCGGACACCGTGCCGAATCCGGAGCAGGCCGCCGTGTGCGGGTTGGTCCGGGTCGCGGGCATGGAAGCGCCCCGGCTGTACGGCGGCCTGGTGGACCTGCCGCTGCGACCGGACGTGGGGGACCTGGCCGCGCTGCCCGCCGCGCTGGCCGCCCGAGACGAGATCGCGATCCGGGACGGGCGGCTGTACGCCAGGCGACTGGTCCCGGTGCCTCGCACCGAACCCGCCACGACGGAGCCCATCGGCACGGTGCTGATCACCGGGGGGCTGGGCGGCATCGGCGCGCACGTCGCCCGCCGGCTGGCGGCCCGGGGTGCGGACCGCCTGCTGCTGGTCGGCCGCCGGGGCGTGGACACCCCTGGCGCGACGGAACTGCGCGCCGAACTCACCGCGCTGGGTACCGAGGTCGAGATCGCCGGCTGCGACGTGGCGGACCGCGAGGCGCTGGCCGGGCTGCTCGCCGGGCGGTCGCTCACCGGTGTGGTGCACGCCGCCGGGGTGCTCGACGACGGAGTGCTGGAGGCGCTGTCCGAGGCCCGGCTGGCGCGGGTGTTCGCGGCGAAGGCGGACGGCGCGCGGTTCCTGCACGAGCTGACCGCCGGCCATCCGCTCCGTTTCTTCGTGCTGTGCTCCTCGCTGGCCGGCACCGCGGGCTCGCCGGGGCAGGGCAACTACGCCGCGGCCAACGCCGTCGTGGAAGCGCTGGCGGCCCATCGGCAGGCCGGCGGCCTGCCCGCGACGAGCCTGGCCTGGGGCCCCTGGCTGGACACCGGGATGACCACGTCCTGGCCCGTCGGCGCGCGGTCGGACAGCGGCGCCACGCCGATGCCCGCCGACCGGGCGCTGGACGCGCTGGAGCGGGCACTCTCCGGCGGTGCGGCGCAGTACGTGGTCGGTGCCGTGGACTGGCCGCGGTTCGCCGCGGCCCGGCCGGGGCGCCTGTGCTCCGGACTGCCGGGTGTGGGCGCGGACACCGGGCCCGAACCCGCGAGCGCGTTGCGGGAACGGCTGGCGGCCACCGCGCCGCAGCAGCGGTCGTCGGTGCTGCTGGAGCTGGTCACCGCCCGGGTCGCCGTCGTTTCGGGCCGGCCGGCCGGAGACCTGGACGCGCACCGGCCGTTCCAGGAGCTGGGCCTGGACTCGCTGGCCGGGGTCCGGCTGCGCAACCTGCTCGGCGCGGACACCGGAGTGCCGCTGCCGGCCTCCGCGGTCTACGACCATCCCACCGCCGCCGCGCTGGCCCGGTACCTCGGCGACGCGCTCGGTGTCGACGAGGGCGACCCGGCCGAGCGGGTCGTGCTGGACCGCCTGAGGGAGCTGGAGGCGGCCCTGCTCCGGCGGCGTCCGTCCGCGCCCGTCCCCGAGGTGGTCACTACGACACTGCGGCGGCTGCTGCGCAGCCAGGAGGACGGCACCGCCGATGAGCGGGCCGCGGTGCCCGACCTGAGCGGCGCCACGGACGACGAGATGTTCGCGCTGATCGACGGAGTGCTCGACGACGAGAAAACGGACACCGGTCGCGCTGCCGGCCGTGCCATGGAGAGGAGCTAGCCCATGTCAGTGCCAAGCCGCCCACCGGCCACCGTGCTCGACAACCCGCTGCACGCCCTGCTCGACCGGGAGGTGCTCGCGAACCCCTACCCGTTGTTCGAGCGGTGGCGAGAGCAAGGTCCGATGTGGACGCCGGACGGTTCCCTGCTGCTGAGCGACCACGACAACTGTATGGCGGTGCTCAAGAGCCACACGACCATGGGCAGCGACACGTTCAACGCGCCGGGGATGCGGGAACTCTTCGGCGACCGCGGTGACGAGCCGGTGCTCAACTCGATCTTCTTCATGGACGATCCCGGACACGGGCGGCAGCGGAGCCTGGTCAGCAAGGCATTCACGCCACGGATCACCGCGCGCTTCGAGCCGTGGATTCGCGAGATCGTGGACGAACTGCTCCGCGACTGCCTGGCCGACGGCGAGTTCGACGGCGTACAGGACCTGGCCGCGGTGCTCTCGCTGCGGGTCATCGCGACGCTCCTGGGCATCCCGGCCGAGGACATCCCGATGCTGCGGGAGTGGTCCAGCGACATGGCGCTGTCCACGGAGCTGCCCACGCTGGTGGCCAGCTTCCACTCCACCGCGATGTTCGACCGCGAGGAACTCGTCCGCATCATCCGCACCACCACCGAACTGCACGGCTACTTCGCGAACCTCATCCACAAGCGCCGCCGCAACCCCGGAGAGGACCTCATCTCCAGCCTGCTCTCCACGCAGGAGGACGGGCGCGGCCTGAGCCGACGTGAGGTGACGAACGTCGTGGTGACCGTGTTCACCGCGGCCCACGAGTCCACCACGAACCTGATCACCAACGGCCTGCTCGCGATGTCGCGCCACCCGGAGCAGTTCCAGCTGCTCCGGCAGAACCCGGCGATCGCCGGCGACGTGGTCAGCGAGGCGCTGCGCTACGACTGCCCGATCATGCTGACCGGCCGTGTCGCGCTGCGGTCCGACCGGATCAACGGCCTCGACATCCCCGAGGGCTCGGTGGTCACCCTGGTCCTCGCGTCCGGCAACCGGGACGAGCGGGTGTACCCGAGGGCGGGTCAGTTCATCGCGGACCGGAAGCCGGCCGCGATGAACCTCGCCTTCGGCGCCGGCGCGCACTACTGCCTCGGCAGCAGCCTGGCCCGGCTGGAGGCGGAGATCGTGTTCGGTGAGCTGGCCCGCCGGCTGCGCGGCTTCCACGTGCACGAGGACTCACTGAGCTATCGCCGGCACGTGGTCGTCCGCGGCCTCGACACCGAACGGATCACCTTCCAACTCTGACCGGCCAACCGTCGCAGGGAGTCGTCCATGCCCGATGAAGTACCCGATGAAGTCAGCACGCTCCGGCAATATCTGAAAAGGGTTACCACCGACCTGTTACGCACCCGGGAACAGCTGCGTGACGCGACCGAGCAGTCCGCCGAGCCGATCGCGGTGATCGGCATGTCGTGCCGGCTGCCCGGCGACGTGGCCTCGCCCGCCCAGCTGTGGGACCTGGTGGCTGCGGGCACGGACGCCATTTCGCCTTTCCCCGTGGACCGGCACTGGCCGATCGAGGAGCTCTACGACGCCGATCCGGAGTCCCAGCAGGCGCGGCGGTCCTACGTACGCGAGGGCGGCTTCCTCAGCGGGGCGGGCGATTTCGACCCCGCGTTCTTCGGGATATCCCCGCGCGAGGCGCTGGTGATGGACCCGCAGCAGCGGTTGGTGCTGGAACTGGCCTGGGAGGCGTTGGAGTCCGCGGGCATCCTGCCCGACTCGCTGGTGGGCGAGCGGGCCGGGGTTTTCGTCGGCGCGTCCAGCAACGACTACGAGATGCTCTGGCAAGGCACCGACCAGTTCTCCCAGTACGGCATCACCGGCAACACCATGAGCGTGATCTCGGGCCGGATCAGCTACGCCCTGGGCTTCCACGGCCCGGCCCTCACCGTGGACACCGCCTGCTCGTCCTCCCTGGTCGCCACCCACCTCGCGATGCGGGCCCTGCGCTCCGACGAGTGCCCGATCGCGCTGGCGGGCGGTGTGACGGTGCTGAGCACTCCGGAGACGTTCGTCGAGTTCTGCGGCCAGGGCGTCACCTCCCGGGACGCCCGGATCAAGGCGTTCGCGGCCGGGGCGAACGGCTCGATCTGGGCCGAGGGGGCAGGTCTCCTGGTACTGGAGCGGCTCTCCGACGCGCGGCGGAACGGCCATCAGGTGCTCGCGGTGCTGCGCGGCTCGGCGGTCAACTCCGACGGCACCAGCAACGGGCTCTCCGCACCCAACGGCACCGCCCAGCAGGAGGTGATCCGTACCGCGCTCGCCGACGCCGGACTGTCCACCCAGGACGTCGACGTGGTCGAGGCGCACGGCACCGGCACCCCGCTCGGCGACCCGGTGGAGGGCACCGCGCTGGTGGCGACCTACGGCCGGAACCGGCCGCCCGGCCGGCCACTGCTGCTGGGCTCGCTGAAGTCCAACATCGGGCATACGCAGGCCGCGGCCGGCGTGGCCGGCATCATCAAGATGATCATGGCGATGCGGCACGGTCTCGCGCCGCAGACGCTGCACGTGGACAGCCCCACCCCGAAGGTGGACTGGGGAGTGGACGGGGTCCGCGTGCTCGCCGATGCGATGCCCTGGCCGGAGACCGGCCGAGCGCGCCGCGCCGCCGTCTCCTCCTTCGGGATCAGTGGCACCAACGCCCATGTCGTGCTGGAACAGCACGTCGAGCCGGAGGCGCCGGAGCCCGGCGTGCCGTCCGCCGGCCTGGTGTGGACGGTGTCGGGCCGGACCGAGGACGCGCTGCGCGCCCAGGCGACCCGGCTGCTGGCCTTCGCCGAGTCCGCCGATACTCCCTCCGCCGAGGGGCTGGCGCACGCATTGGCCACCCGCCGCACCCACTTCCGCCACCGGCTGGCAGTGCCCGGCCGGGACCTGACCGAACTCACCTCCGCGCTGCGCGGCCACCTCGGCACCGGCCTGGCCACCGATGTGGCGGTGGGCGCTTCCGCCGGCGGCGGGCTGTGCATGCTGTTCACCGGCCAGGGCGCGCAGCGGCCCGGCATGGGGCGGCAGCTCGCCGCCTCCTTTCCGGTGTTCGCCGAGGCTTTCGACGAGGTGTGCGAGCTGTTCGACCGGGAGCTGGCGAGTCCGCTGCGGACCGTGCTCGAGGGCGAACCGGACCTGCTCGACCGCACCGACTATGCCCAGGCCGCCCTGTTCGCGGTGGAGGTCGCGCTGTTCCGGCTGATGCACTCCTGGGGTGTGCGCCCGGACCTGCTGCTGGGACATTCGATCGGGGAGATCAGCGCGGCGCACGTAGCCGGGGTGTGGTCGCTGCCGGACGCGGTCCGCCTGGTGGCCGCCAGAGGCCGCCTGATGGCCGCGCTGCCCGAGGGCGGCGCGATGCTGTCCGTGCAGGGCACCGAGCAGGACCTGGCCCCCTGGCTGGCGGGGCGCGCGCAGCGGGTGTCCGTCGCGGCAGTGAACGCCTCGGACACAGTGGTCGTCTCCGGTGCGGACGAGGACATCACGGAACTGGAGGCCGACTGGGCGGGCCGGGGACGGCGGACCCGGCGGCTGCAGGTCAGCCACGCGTTCCACTCACCGCTGATGGAGCCGATGCTGGCCGAGTTCGGCACGGTTCTGGCCGGGTTGACGACGCACGATCCGCAAATCCCGGTGATCTCCAACCTCACCGGCGAGATGGCCACGGCGGAGCAGCTGCGCTCGCCGGCGTACTGGACCGCGCACGTCCGGCAGGCGGTGCGGTTCCACGACGGGCTGCGCACCGCACGCAAGGCCGGTGCACGCGTCCTGCTCGAACTGGGACCGGGCGCCGTGCTGTCCGCGCTGGCCGGGAGGGACGCCGGGCCGGACGAGGCGGTGGTGCCCACCCTGCGCGGGGCCGATCGTGACGAGACCAAGGACGTGCTGCTCGCCCTCGGCGCGCTGCACACGCAAGGCGTGGAGGTGGACTGGCCCGCCGTGCTGCCCGCCGCGCCCGCCAGGACGGCGGACCTGCCCGCCTACGCGTTCCAGCACGAGAGGTACTGGCTGGTGCCGGACGGGCATGGGCTGAACCTGCGTTCCACCGGGCTGCTCCCGGTGGGCCACCCGCTGCTGGGCGCCCTGCTGTCCGCGGCCGAGGGCGACGGCGTGCTGCTCACCGGCAGGTTGTCCCTCGAGTCGCACTCCTGGCTGGGGGGACACCGGGTGCGCGGCATCCCCCTGCTGGCCGGCACCGGCTTCGTGGAACTGGCGCTGGCCGCGGGCGAGCATGCCGGCTGCGACCTCCTCGAACAGCTGACCGTCGAGGCACCGCTGGCCCTGCCGGAGCACGGTGGGGTATCGGTGCAGGTGGTGGTGGGCGACGCCGAGGAGAGCGGCCGCCGCCCGGTGCGGGTGTACTCCCGGCCGGAGGGCGTGGGCCGGGCCGAGCCGGGCCCATGGCGGTCACACGCCTTCGGCTACCTGGGTATCCGCACCGCGACGCCGGACACGACCCTCGCGCACTGGCCGCCGCGGGATGCGCGGGAGATCCCGGTCGCGGACGTCTATGACGAGGTGGTGGAGGGCCGGCACTTCCGCTACGAGGGCGCGTTCCGAGGCCTGCGGACCCTCTGGCAGCGCGACCACCCCGACGGGAGCTCGGAGATGTTCGCCGAGGTCGCCCTGCCCGCCGAAGCGGCGGGGGACGCGAAGCGCTACAGCCTGCATCCGGCGCTGCTCGACGCGGCACTGCACGCGGTCGGTCTCGGCCCGCAGCTGGACGGGATCGACGAGGGCAGCGGCTCGATGCCGTTCTCGTGGTCGGGGCTGTCGCTGTTCCGGGCCGGAGCCTCGACGGTACGGGTGCACGTCACCGGCGGGAACGGAGACGTGGCGATCACGCTGGCGGACGAGACCGGTGCCACCGTGGCCACGGTGGACTCCCTGGTGTTCCGGCCGCTGCCCGCCGACGAGTCCTACCTGCTGGGACCGGCCGAGGACGGCGCGGAACTGCTTGCACAGGACTGGGTGCCCGTACGCCGGCCGTCCACAGTGGACGACCCCGGTAGGTGGCACGACCCTGGGATCGGTGGGCTCGACCTCGCATCGCTGGCGGACGCGGAGGACCCGGTGCCGCCGGTGGTGGTGCTGCGCCCGGCCCGTCCCGCCGGGGACGACGTCACCGCACGGGTCCGCGCCGCGCTCACCGAGCTGACCGGGTACCTGCGCGTGTGGCTCACCGACCAGCGGTTCGCCGGTTCGCTGCTGGTGGTCCGCACCGAGCGCGCGCTCGGCGTGCGTGCGGGCGACGAACCCGACCTGGCACTGTCCGCGGCCTACGGGCTGGCTCGCTCGGCACAGAACGAGTACCCCGGTCGCCTCCTGCTGGTCGACGTCGACGAGCCGGGCGACACCGCGTTGCGCGACGTGGTCGCCGTCGCGTCCGCGGCCCGTGAGCCCCAGGTGGCGCTGCGCGCGGGCGAGCTGCTGGTGCCCCGGCTGCACCGCGACGACGGCCCGGCGGAGAGCGACGGCGGCCCG